>JALVEA010000387.1 GCA_027008665.1 Thiotrichaceae bacterium
AACAGCTTCAATTACCGAAAATTCTGACAAAGCTAAAATTGTAAAAAAAGAGCCTTCTAAGTCAAAAAAAGAAAAGAAAACATCAAAAAAAACGCTAGACTCTAAATCTCAAAAGTCTTCTGTCGGTGAGTCAGGTCGAAATATTTCCTCTAAAACACGTAAAGGGTGGATTTATCTTGGTCGTTTTGCATCGGCTAAATGGGAAAATAAAACATTAAATTTAAAAACGGAGTTGCCAAAGATTAGTAAACACTATGCAGTCAAAACCACAATGGTTCATGTGCGTGATGCTTTACCTAAAAAAGGTAAAATGGGAAAAGTAGTTAAAATCCTGAGGAATAAAGCAATGATAAAGATCTTACGATTACGTGGTTTAGGAAGAAATCGTGAACATTATTGGGCTAAAGTGGAATATTAGCTTAAAACAATAAAAATAAGTATTTATTTCAGTAGTGCATCTCGTATCTGCAAATAGGCGATAAGAAATTCAAATAGCATTCGCCAAAATAGTTGCATAAAGACAAATGCGATTATAAACATGAGGATAAATATTATTTTTTGCCGCGTGTTTAGAAGTTGCCAAAGGGTTTCTTTAGCCTTTTTCTGAAGAGTGTTAACCCATTGAAATTTCTTTGTTAGCCAAATTGAGACTAACCAAAGAAAAACAGGCATAATCACCGCACCAATATAATAAAATCCGATAAGTACGGGGATGCTGATAAAGCTTTTAAAGCTAAGAAAATCCATTGAATTCAATCCCCTTTGAAAATTGTTTAAATTAATAGTGACCCTTGCACAATCTCTATTGTGTCGGGTTTGGAATGTAAAATCGATTAATATTTTAGGTAGCTAAATGAAAAAGTTTTTGTATAAAATTTTATTAATGTGGGTCTTTAAGACTGTTTTTTCTTTTCTGAAGCGAAAGCTTTCTAGACGCCAATGACTAAGATAATTGGGATTATTTCCCATCTCATTTTATTTGTTCGTTCCTTGCGTGGCATTACATTTTTTAAATATTCCATGCGTTTTTTAGTGGTTTTTTTAATGCTTGCAGGGGCATGGGTTGCAACAAGAGAATTAGATCTTCCACCACAATATGAGATCAATGATAAATTAATTCATATCTTTGTTTTTTTTGGCTTTTCCGTTTTAATTGATTTGTCTAGTGTGAGAAAACCTTTTTGGCTGTGGAAAGCTTTACCCCTCTTGGGGTATGGTGTGTGTATAGAAATTATGCAATATTACACTCCAGTACGCAGTTTTTCTTTGCTTGATTGGGTCGCTGATTTAATAGGAGTTTTGTTGTATTTTAGTATTAAAAAATTACTAATATGGCTATACCTATAACGGATTGTGCAAGTAAACAAATAAAAATGGTTGAAATTTTTCTTTTGTCCCAAAATATTTGCACAGCCTGCAACTTATAAAACCACTATGGCATAAATCACAAGCTATTGATTTTATAACGGTATAAAAAATATTTACACAATCCCTTAGAGAGTTTCAAGCAATCAAACTACCCAAATACATGTAGAATTTTTGTTTCTGCTTGGAACTTCCTTATGCTCTGTATTCTTATTGATTTCATGGCTTTGACTTAAACTCAAAAAGGTTAGTATTTTTGAGCGATTAGTATATTTTATATTTAGAGTTAAAACATTAATGAATATTTGATTATTTAATTGTGTGTGCTGAAAGAGAGTGCTAGAATCTCGCACTAATTAGGGGGTTACGTGAAGGTTATCTGGTATTAGTAATTCTAATTTAAAGTAAGCTGGGGCTTCTTTTACTATTAATGCTGACTTAGAGGATCGTTTTTATCCTGTTAAAATAAACCTTAGCTGAGCTTTAACCCAATCTTACAAATTTTTTTAGGCTTTACGTGCGCAAATTGCTGATAATACAAGCTACCTTGATCATTCTTGGAATGGCTTTCTCATATTACTATTATGGTGATGCAGGTTTACTGGCTGCCACTTATGGTGGTGGGACAGCTTTAGTTAATGCCTTGCTATTATCTCGTCGCCTTGATAAAGCAGGAGAAATGGCAAAAAGCAACCCAGATGCAGGTGTATTGACACTCTATTTTGGTGTTGTGCAACGCTTTGCTTTTGCCTTGATTATGTTTGGTTTTGGTATAGGAGTTATTCATTTATTACCTCCACCTTTACTTGGAACCTTTGCTATAGCGCAGTTAGCTTATATGATTTTTGGCACAAGATATGCGAAAGTAAAACAGACAGAATAATATCTAAAACAGATATTTAAGATTATAGATTGTTTTGATTGCTCTTGGCTTGGAGCATCAAACAGAGTAATTGGGGTTAATTTGGACGAGCATGTTCACTATAAAATCATCAATTAAACAAAATTTTAATTTAATCATAGGGTGTAGGCATGAGTGAATCAAATGCTACTGCAATTTCTGATCCAGTTGGATATATCAATCACCATTTAACCAATATGTCCAGCGGTACTTTAGGTGAAGGAAGTGTAATAGATTTCAGTGTTTTTCATATCGATGTATTTTTAGTTAGCCTGTTATTGGCATTAGGTCTGGGGTATTTAGGCTGGAAAGTGGGTAAAAGTTTAGATGCCGATAAACCAACGGGGGCGCAAAATGTATTGGAAATGTTGGTTGAGTTTGTGAATCAACAAATTAAGGATATTTTCCCTACGGCGGATAAATGGGTCGGACCGTTGGCATTGACCATTTTTTCTTGGGTCTTTTTGATGAATGCAATGGATTTATTGCCTGTTGATCTTGTTCCTTCTTTAGTTGGGGGGATAGCGAGTCTTTTCGGCGCTGACCCTCATCATGTTTATTTTAAAGTTGTTCCTACAACTAATTTGGATACAACGTTTGCTTTAGCTCTTTTAGTTTTTGGTTTGATTGTTTTTTATAATATTAAGCATAAAGGCGTTTGGGGTTATACGAAAATGTTCTTATTCCATCCTTTTGGTAAGTTTTTGATTCCAGTCAATATTATTATGACATTGATTGAAGAGATCGCCAAACCAGTAAGTCTTGGTTTACGTTTATTTGGAAATATGTTCGCAGGTGAATTATTGTTCTTATTGATTGCTTTACTAGCATTTTCAGTGTGGACAATGCCAGCACAAATTGCATTAGGTACTTTATGGGCTATTTTCCATATTCTTGTGATTACCTTGCAGGCTTTTATTTTTATGTTATTGACAATTGTTTATCTCGGTTTGGCAAGTCAAAGTGCGGATGAGCATTAAGTTAATGCATTAATATCATTTTTTTATATTTTTTAATTTTTTAATTTTCTTAGGGAATACGTTATGGACGCTTCAGTTGTAGCTCAAATTATGTCATCGACGGCAATAGGTGTAGGGATTATCCTCGCGGCCGCTGGTTTAGGTTCTGCTTTAGGGTGGGGGCTTATATGTTCTAAATTTATTGAAGGGATTGCCCGTCAACCTGAAATGAGAGCGCAGTTAACGGGTCAAATGCTCTTTACAGGCGGTCTGATGGAAGCTTTTCCAATGATTGTTTTAGGTATTTCAATGTGGTTTATCTTTGCTAATCCATTCATTGGTGCTGCTAAAGCTGCCTTGGGTGCTGGTTAATAAATTTTTCGAGATTTGTTTGTATATTTAACAAAATTTGGAGGAATTTATGAACGTAACCGCAACACTTATCGGTCAAGTGATTGTTTTTTCCATTCTGATTTGGTTTATCAAAGCAACCATGTGGGAACCCATCCTCAATACGCTTGAAGATCGGAAAAAACGTATTGCTGACGGTCTTGCCGCCTCAGAAGAGGGCTTAAAAGCTCAAGAGGTAGCAGCAGATGAAGCAAAAGCAACCATTGCTGATGCCAAACAACAGGCAGCTGAAATTATAGCCAAGGCGAAGTCGCGTGATACTCAGATGATCGATGAAGCAAAAGCGAAAGCAGTTGAAGAGGCGGAGCGTATCATGGTCGGTGCTCAAGCTGAAATAGATCAAGAAGTTAATCGTGCCAAAGACGGTTTGCGTAAGCAAGTTTCAGCATTAGCGATTGCTGGTGCAAGTAAAATTGTTGGTAAAGAGATTGATGCTAATGTGCATAAAAACGCATTAAAAGATCTTATCGCACAAATATAAGGGGGCAATATGTCTGAATTGACAACGGCTGCCCGTCCTTATGCTCGCGCAGTGTTTGAAATGGCACAAGAAAGTAATACTTTGCCAGATTGGTCACAGTCACTTTCTTTTATGAGGATGATGGCTAGTAATGCAGACGTTATAGCGTTATTGAGCACACCAACAATGGCTAAACAAGCAGGTGCTAATGCATTTATCCAGTTATGTGATGACAAACTAGATGAAAAGGCGCAAAACCTTGTTAAAACATTGGCAGAAAATGATCGAATCCAACTTCTTCCTGAAATTAGTGCTTTATTTGAAGCACTAAAAGATGAGGCAGAAGGCAGTATCGAAGCGATTGTTATATCCGCTAAAAAATTGACAAAGGCAGAGGAGAAGTCAATAGCGACGGCTCTGGAAAAACGCCTTGGACGTAAAGTTAAGCTTAAGGTCAGCATTGATAAGGCACTGCTCGGTGGTGCAATTATTCAAGCTGGTGACTTAGTAATAGATGGTTCGATTCAAGGTCGTTTGAAAAAGATGAGCGCTGTAATGGCCGATTAGCCATTTGTGCTTTAACCTTGGATTAAGATTAAGAGGATAGGTAAATGCAACTTAACCCGACTGAAATCAGTGATCTGATCAAAAAGCGTATTAATAGCTTTGAGATTGACGCTGAAGCACGCACAGAGGGGTCTATTGTTTCGATAATGGACGGTATTGTGCGCATTCATGGTTTATCCGATGTCATGTCAGGCGAAATGATTGAATTCGCTAATGGTGTGTATGGATTGGCTTTGAACTTAGAACGTGATTCTGTTGGTGCAGTAGTTTTAGGTGACTACAAAGGCATCAAAGAAGGCGATATAGCAAAATGTACTGGTCGTATTTTAGATGTACCAGTAGGTCCTGAATTATTGGGTCGAGTGGTTGATTCACTTGGCGCTCCCATTGATGGTAAAGGGCCTGTTGAGACTTCACAAATGGGGCCGATTGAACGCCTCGCTCCCGGTGTTATTGATCGTCAATCAGTTGATGAACCAATGGAAACAGGCATTAAAGCCCTTGACTCGATGGTTCCAGTTGGACGAGGCCAGCGTGAATTAATTATCGGTGACCGACAGACTGGTAAGACGGCGGTAGCGATTGATGCGATTATTAACCAGAAAGGCAAAGACGTAAAATGTATTTATGTTGCTGTTGGTCAAAAAGCTTCTTCTGTTGCGGCAGTGGTGCGTAAACTAGAAGAGCATGGCGCAATGGAATATACCATTGTCGTGGCTGCGAATGCTTCTGACCCTGCTTCAATGCAATATCTTGCACCCTATGCAGGTTGTGCAATGGGGGAATATTTCCGTGATCGTGGAGAAGATGCACTGATTATATATGATGATTTAACTAAGCAAGCTTGGGCTTATCGTCAAGTCTCTTTATTGTTGCGTCGTCCACCAGGGCGTGAAGCGTATCCAGGCGATGTTTTCTTCTTGCATTCTCGCCTATTAGAGCGTGCCGCTCGTGTGAATGAAGATTATGTTGAGCGTATGAGCAATGGTGAAGTAAAAGGAAAAACAGGTTCTTTAACCGCTTATCCTATTATTGAAACACAAGAGGGGGATGTCTCGGCATTTGTTGCCACCAACGTTATTTCAATTACGGATGGTCAAATCTTCTTAGACACCGACTTATTCAACTCAGGTAATCGTCCTGCGATTGATGCAGGTCTATCTGTGTCACGGGTAGGTGGTTCAGCGCAAACAACCATTATCAAAAAGTTAGGTGGTGGTATTCGTTTAGATTTGGCGCAATATCGTGAATTAGCAGCATTCTCTCAGTTTGCATCTGATTTAGATGAAGGCACACGTAAGCAATTAGAGCGTGGTGAGCGCGTAACAGCATTAATGAATCAACCCCAATATTCACCGCTTTCAACGGCTGAATTAGGGATGACTTTATTTGCAGCCAATGAAGGCTTTTTGGATGATATTCCAATTAATAAAATCAATGACTTTGAAGCGGCTTTATTAGCACACCTTCGTTCTGATCAGACTGAATATTTAGATAAGATTAATGCATCAGGTGATTATAATGATGATATTGCGGATGAAATGCGTAGCATTCTTGAGCAATTCAAAGCATCTAACACTTGGTAACGGGAGGACAGTCCCATGGCAGGTCTTAAAGAAATACGCTCACAAATTGGTAGCATTCAAAATACTCGAAAGATTACCAAAGCAATGGAAATGGTTGCTGCATCTAAGATGCGTCGTGCTAAGGAAAGGATGGATGCCTCTCGCCCTTATGCCGATAAAATGCGTCAAGTTGTTAGTCATATGGCCAACGGTCAACTCGAATATAAACACCCCTATACGCAAGAGCGCGAAGTGGTTAAACGGGTCGGTTATATTATTATTTCAACGGATCGTGGTTTATGCGGTGGTCTCAATAGCAATCTTTTTAAGATGGTATTGGAGGATATTGCAAATTGGAAACGAGAAAACGTTGAAGTGGATATTGCTGTCTTTGGTTCTAAAGCCTCCAGTGCCTTTGGGCGTTATGGAGTCTTAGCCGAAGCGGTACATCTAGGTGATCAACCAAATCTGACCGATATGATCGGTACGATTAGCGTTATGCTAGAGGCTTATACGATAGGTGAAATTGATCGCTTATTTCTAGTTGAGAATGAGTTTATCAATAGTATGACGCAACGTCCTCGGGTAACACAATTAATTCCCATCGTTCCTTCGGAACTTGAAGAGTTAAAATATCAGTGGGATTACCTTTATGAGCCAGAATCTAAAACGGTGATTGATGCTTTAATGAAGCGTTATATTGAATCACTTATTTATCAAGCAGTTGTTGAGAATATAGCCTGTGAAATGTCGGCAAGAATGATTGCAATGAAAAATGCAACCGATAATGCAGGTGATATGATTGATAAGTTGAAACTTAAGTATAACAAGGCGCGTCAAGCTGCTATTACGCAGGAAATATCTGAGATTGTTTCAGGTGCCGCTGCGGTTGAGTAAATTATTTAAAGGGGTACTAAAAAAATGAGTACTGGAAATATTGTACAAGTTATCGGGCCAGTGGTCGATGTGGAATTTCCACGCGATGCTGTGCCAGCGGTATATGATGCCTTAATGGTAACAGATCAAAACAATCTGACCTTAGAGGTGCAAGCTCAAATGGGTGATGGGGTAGTGCGTACCATTGCAATGGGTGAAGCAGAAGGATTAAAGCGTGGCATGGAGGTGGTTAATAGCGGTGCTCCTATTCAAGTTCCTGTTGGCGAAGGAACGCTAGGTCGCGTGATGAATGTATTAGGTGAGCCGATTGATATGGCAGGTGAGGTGAAAACAGATAGTTATTTGCCTATTCATCGTGATCCACCAACTTATGAAGAATTAGCCGCTTCACTTGATATTCTGGAAACAGGTATCAAAGTTATCGACTTAGTGATGCCGATTGCGAAAGGGGGGAAGATTGGTTTGTTCGGTGGTGCAGGTGTGGGTAAAACTGTAACACTGATGGAGCTTATCAATAATATCGCCAAAGAACATAGTGGTCTTTCGGTGTTTGCGGGAGTCGGTGAACGGACTCGTGAAGGAAACGATTTTTACTATGAAATGGAAGAGGGGGGCGTACTCGATAAAGTTGCTCTCGTCTATGGTCAGATGAATGAGCCTCCAGGAAACAGATTACGTGTT
>JALVEA010000388.1 GCA_027008665.1 Thiotrichaceae bacterium
TTGTTGATTACTTTCAGAGTAAGCAAGATTTACCTCAGCCAATTCGTTCATTAACTGCTGCTTAGCAAGCCGATTAACCTGAAGTGATTCTTTCGCATCTACTAATTCAGGCAACCAAGATTCATCCAAACCAATCGCCTTTAATTCTATGCTTTTTTTATGATGACGGGGTTTTAGTTCATTAAGTAATGCTTTTTCCTCATCTTTCTCCATGGCTAAATCATCACTAATATGACCATAATCAGCAATACCAGCCATTTGCTTGATACTATGACTATGAGCATCAGGAGTCGTTAATTCACGTTGAACCATACAAAATGAATCAACAAAAGTATCATAGTCATAGCCCAATAAATTGCTGATAAGCTTATCGCCTTCTGGCAAAGAATCAGTCAAAACACGATGATCAGATAAGCGTATAACACGAATAGAACTCACTCCATGAGTATTTATTGTTCTCGTAATTTCAAATTGCTTCTTCTCATCATCAATCATGACTAAAGTAACACGCATTTCTGTTTCATCCCAACGAATGAGACGTTTCGCTTTTTTATTATCGTTTAGAAAAGTACGTCCAAATAAGACAAAACAGATCGCTTCGCCAATTGTTGTTTTTCCTGATTCATTTTTTCCACCGACCTTAATAACGCCTTGCTCTGGTAGATTATCGATCAATAAATTGGAATATTTTTTAAAGTTTGTCAGTGCTAAAGAGTAAATAAGCATTACATTACTCCCTCTTTTTGCTGTTCTTTAACTTGCTCTAATTTTTTGAGTATAAGACGAATGGAGGACTCGTACACTTCTAGATCGAAATCTTCATCCATCTCTGCTTGAAGAGAAATATCTTTTTTGAAAAACTTGACAAATCTTTTACTAGCACCTTGATAATTATCTTCTTTTAGCCAACGTAATTCCATTTTAGCCGACATCTTTTACCTCAAATTAATTGATGAAACAAAGTGTTACCACAATACTTTATAAAAAAAATACATTCTGAATATAACGGAATCAATTCTTTAAATCATTTTTTCTTAGGATTGAAGATAGAATTTAACTATAGATGAACAACAATCAATCAAATAGGCGATAAAATAGAATAAAAATAGGGAAGGTAAAATAAGAGCAACTAGCTAGAAGCTATATCCTTCACTCGTACATCAACCCATTCAAAGTATCGATTGATGTACCACTGTACTAGCCTTTCATTGCATTAAAAAATTCTTCATTGGTTTTTGTGGCTTGGAAACGTTCAAACAAAAATTCCATTGCGTCAATATCATCCATTGGGTGTAAAAATTTCCGTAGTACCCAAAGTGCTTGAAGCTCGTCATCATCGACTAATAAATCTTCACGGCGGGTTCCTGAACGATTGACATTAATCGCTGGGAATACGCGTTTTTCGGCAATTTTACGATCTAAATGGATTTCTGAATTGCCCGTACCTTTAAATTCTTCATAGATAACCTCATCCATTTTAGAACCTGTATCAATTAAGGCAGTAGCAAGAATGGTTAAACTTCCACCCTCTTCTATATTACGAGCCGCACCAAAGAAACGCTTGGGACGATGTAATGCATTCGCATCCACCCCACCTGTTAATACCTTACCTGACGAGGGAACGACCATATTATAGGCACGCGCTAGACGCGTAATGGAGTCGAGTAAAATAATAACGTCTTGTTTATGCTCAACTAAACGCTTCGCTTTTTCGATCACCATTTCCGCTACTTGTACATGACGGGTCGCTGGTTCATCAAAGGTTGAAGAAACCACCTCACCTTTTACCATACGTGACATTTCAGTCACTTCCTCTGGACGTTCATCAATAAGCAAAACAATAAGATAGGAGTCAGGATGATTTGTTGCAATACTCTGGGCTATATTTTGCAACATCATCGTCTTACCCGCTTTAGGCGGTGCGATAATAAG
>JALVEA010000389.1 GCA_027008665.1 Thiotrichaceae bacterium
AAAATAGCAATAAAATTGCCTAAATTCTTAGGAAAACCTCCTAGCGGTTAGAAGTTATTCGTTGATAAGTTTGTTGCTAAAATTTTAAATTATTAGGAAATTTCAAGTAATGATTATATTGATATTGCTTGGAACTTCCTTATTGCCTTATGTGTCCATCGCCAAAAACCACGTACTTCACTGAAGTTAAACCCTCCAATCCCACCGGGCCACGAGCATGTAATTTATCAGTACTAATACCAATTTCTGCTCCCAATCCATATTCAAAACCATCGGCAAAGCGCGTTGAGGCGTTTACCATGACAGAACTAGAATCCACCTCTCTTAGAAAACGTCGTGCTTTGTTATAATCTTGAGTAATAATACTGTCCGTATGTTGTGAGCTGTATTTATTAATATGTTCGATAGCGTGATCGAGTCCATCGACGATTTTGATCGAAAGAATAGCGGCAAGATATTCTTCTCCCCAGTCATTTTCTGTTGCCAAGCTACAATTACTAATAATGGCTCGTGTTTTTTCACAGCCTCGCAACTCCACCCCTTTATTGGTGTATTTATCAGCTAGAATGGGTAATATTTTTTCTGCTACGCTCTCAGCAACTAAGAGGGTTTCCATTGTATTGCACGTTCCATAACGCTGTGTTTTTGCGTTATAAGCAACCCTAACGGCTTTTTCCAGATCAGCTTGATCATCAATATACACATGGCAAATACCATCTAAATGTTTGATCACAGGAATCAATGACTCTTTCATTACCCGCTCAATCAAGCCTTTACCACCGCGTGGTATAATCACATCGACAGCATCTTTTAAACGCAAGAGTTCTCCAACTGCTGCTCGATCCGTTGTTTCTATGACTTGTACACTCTCCGTTGGTAATCCCACTTTTAATAAACCTTTTTGTATACACTCCGAAATAGCATGATTGGAATGTATTGCTTCTGAGCCTCCCCTGAGTATAGTAGAATTTCCAGATTTTAAACAAAGAGCTGCCGCATCAACGGTGACATTGGGGCGAGATTCATAAATAATCCCAATAACACCGAGTGGTACGCGCATTTGCCCAATTTGGATTCCCGACGGACGGTAGTTTAAATTGCTAATTGAACCGATAGGATCAGGCAAAGTGGCAATTTGCCGCAAACCTTCCGCCATATTGTCAATTCCTGCATCAGTTAATGCTAAACGGTCTAATAATGCACTCGTTAGCCCCTTTTCTTTACCTGCATCTAAGTCTTTATTATTTTCATTTTTTAGCCATTCTTTGTTCTCAATTAAAAGATCCGCTATCGTATTGAGGGCTTTGTTTTTAAGGGCTGTTTCTGCCGCTGCTAAGATACTAGAAGCAGCTCTTGCTTTAATGCCAACTTGTTGCATATATTGAGCAATGTCATCGATATTATTGTTCAGAGTCATAGTATTGGAATTCACAAATAGTATTGCCTATTAAAACATTTTTTAATGCTAAATAGTTTAGATATGATGGAGTAGTATAGAAAGATATACTATATTTTCAGCTATATTTGAGAGAAGTTACAATCAGAATTAATTATCTCGACATAGGTGAGATTATAAGAATATTAATTGAACACCTGACAATAGGAGTGCTAACTCAAGCAATCCTGCCCAAACTCTCCCCGCTCCTTTATTCCCCTCTTCAGTTAGACCTTTTGATAATTGATCTACTTCTACATTTTTTAATAAAACAGTAGACCAATTTTTATTATATTTCAAACGCTGTAAGGCAATTTTAAAGTTTTTTTGTTGTGGATAGGGTATTTGTCGCAAAACAGTAGCTTCATTTATTCCTTGTTGTAGCTGAAAACAGGCATTATAAAGTTGCCGTGATAGATTGGATAAGGTCCATAAAACCAAGGGAATAGCAATATTTTCTTGTTGTAGATGATGCAATACATGCTGA
>JALVEA010000390.1 GCA_027008665.1 Thiotrichaceae bacterium
AGGCATTTTCCTAAAGAATGCTAGCTTGTTTGTCTTTATTTTAATCAAAAAAAATGAAATAAAGCTGAAAAAGTATAAAAAACACACAAGAACTTAAGAGTTTTCAGTTTTGTTTAAGGTTTGCTCTCTATTATGAGTTTAATTGTTTTTTAAACATTAAAATATCTTAAATATAACAGAGGAAAAAAAATGAAAAAAATAACAGCAATCAGTACATTGGGTTTAGCTTTATTCATCAGTGTTAGTGCCTATGGTGGTGGCTATGATAGAGGTCAAGGTCAAGGTCAAGGGCAAGGGCAAGGGCAAGGTCAAGGGCAAGGTCAAGGTCAAGGTCAAGGGCAAGGTCAAGGGCAAGGTCAAGGGCAAGATCAAGGGCAAGGTCAAGGACATTGGAAAGGGCAAGGGCAAGGTCAAGGACATTGGAAAGGTCAAGATCAAGGACATTGGAAAAATCAAGGTCACGGGAAAGGTAGCGGTGGAGGGGCAAATATCCAATATTTGAAGTCAAACCATGACAGCTATACGCAACTTAATAATAAAAAAACACCAGCTCCAGTAAAAGATGAAGATGCGCTTACGATACAGTGGATAGTGTCTGGAAAAACAGAAGAAAACGCTACTAAGCTTTATAGCCATATAAACTTCATGACTAATAAGCTAAAAGAAGGGAAAACACCACGAGCTTGGGATAAATTGTTTTTATTAGAAGCCTATATGAAAACATCTCACCGCTATACAACCGACCTAAGCATACAAGGTGCAACGAATGTATTAATTACTAAAACAGCCACAGATCGCTGTTCTTACAAAGTTATATCCGCTCATAGTGATGCTGTTAGTGGAGACTTTTTTGCACGAGGAGCTCTTAATGTAGATCACTCTTTAATTGCAGAAGATATTATTAATAGCAGTGACTGCGCTTCTTCTAAAGTGGAGCTAGAAGAATACGTGAAAAATAATCAGAAAGGAAAAAGACATTAAATAACTAAATCAGCGCGGTAGGTCGGCTAAGATGCGCATTGCACTAAGCTAAAATTCAAGCGGAATAATTGGGGGAATAATTAGGGTCAAATAATTGGGATCAGAGTAAAATTAATCATCTCGACCCGAGTAAAAATCATTCATTATTTTTTCGATCATCCCAAATTCTTAAAATTTCTATCTGTGTTGTGGTGACTTGGTAGATATAAGAAAAAGGTGTTTTAGGGATAGCCAATTTTCTTACCTCATCTTTTATTCTACGACCAATGAAGGGGTTTAGTGCTAATATTTCTGCAATTGCATCAAACTGATTTAATGCTTTTTGAGAACCTTCTAGAAATATTTGCTTTTGGATAGGGTAAGGTATTTTCACTTCCTAAGGATGCAAACCAGTTTCTCATTGATTGGTGTGAGATGAACTCACCTTTTTCTGCTTCTTTTAACGCGGCTTCAATGGCTAGTTTTTGTTTGTTGTTGGCTTCTAGGTAACGCTTGATTGCTTCAACGACTAAATAAGAAGCAGAACGATCTAATGCTTTTGCTTCTGACTCTAGTTGTTTTTTTATTTCAGAATCAATTCGTATTGAAAAAGGGACGCTAGACATAGTGATTATTCCTTTTTTATTGTAAACAAATACACTGTATTTGTTTTTCAATATATTCTATTTTTAAGACATTGTCTGAGTCACTCAGCGCGACGGGGTTTTATTGTATTTAGCCAAACGTGTGGGCGGGTTTACAAAACCCATCCAGCTAGACGATGGAGAATCTCGTAACCAGAGAAGACGCAACAGCATGTAATGATGAGGCTAAGTTCACTTCAATATTTTCGCAATGCCTTTATTGCTTGTCATAATAATCCCATAATTTTTCTCCAACACGACTAAATCTAATGCCACTAAATGAGGCACACGTCGTGTTT
>JALVEA010000391.1 GCA_027008665.1 Thiotrichaceae bacterium
GATAATATTGCAGCGGCCATTCAATCCGCTGATGTCTATGCAGTGGATTTAAGTAGCGGTGTAGAGATTTCAGCAGGCATAAAAAGTGAAGAAAAAATTAAAGCATTAATGCAAGAGGTGAAGCGCGTTGAGCACTCAGAATAAAATAAAAAATAATATTGATTTTAGTACCTTTGACTGGAACTCAATGCCCGATGCAGCGGGGCATTTTGGTATTTTTGGTGGCTGTTTTGCTGCTGAAACGCTCATGGAAGCCATTGAAGATTTACGCGATGCCTACTATCAACTAAAAGATAATGCTGCCTTTCAAGCCGAGTATAATCAAGATTTAAAACATTATGTCGGTCGCCCTAGTCCGCTTTATTATGCTAAACGCTGGTCTAACGAATTAGGTGGTGCGCAGGTTTATTTAAAACGTGAAGACCTCAATCATACGGGCGCTCATAAAATAAATAATACCATTGGACAAGCCTTACTTGCTAAGCATATGGGCAAAGGACGTATTATCGCAGAGACAGGCGCAGGGCAACACGGTGTTGCAACAGCGACGATTGCCGCTCGCTTAGGTTTAGAATGTGTGGTCTATATGGGTGAGGTCGATATTGCCCGGCAAGCTCCCAATGTTTATCGAATGAAGTTATTAGGCGCTGAAGTTCGCTCTGTTACATCAGGTTCTAAAACCTTAAAAGATGCGTTAAACGAAGCGATGCGCGATTGGGTCACTAATGTCGATGATACCTTTTATTGTATCGGCACTGTCGCCGGTCCCCATCCTTACCCTGCTATGGTGCGTGATTTCCAAACCATTATAGGGAGAGAAGCACGCGAACAACTGCAAGAACAAGCGAATTGTTTACCTGATGCCTTAATTGCCTGTGTCGGTGGTGGCTCTAATGCGATTGGTTTATTTCATGAATTTTTAGCCGATGAAAGTGTGACACTCTACGGTGTAGAAGCTGCTGGGCATGGTTTAGAAACAGGTCAACATGCCGCTCCTTTATGTACGGCAAAACCCGGGGTATTACATGGTAATCGCATGTATTTAATGGCTGATAAGGATGGACAGGTGATTGAACCCCATTCAATTTCAGCAGGACTAGATTATCCCGGTGTCGGCCCTGAGCATTCTTGGTTAAAAGATATTGGACGCGCTCATTATGTGGCGGTTACGGATAAAGAGGCAATGAATGCCTTTCATAGCTTAACCCGTATTGAAGGGATTATTCCTGCCTTAGAAAGCAGTCATGCATTAGCCTATGCAATGAAACTAGCCCCTACAATGTCAAAAGATCAAACCATTATTGTTAATTTATCAGGACGAGGGGATAAAGACATTAACACCGTTGCAGCCTTGGAGGGAATTACCTTATGAGCCGACTCAACGCTTGCTTTGAACGCCTAAAAACAGCAAATAAAACTGCACTAATCCCTTATATCACCGCTGGAGATTCTAATCCGAGTATAACTGTCCCTTTAATGCATCGCATGGTCGAAGCAGGTGCTGATATTATAGAGCTTGGTATTCCATTCTCTGACCCAATGGCAGATGGCCCTACAATTCAACTCGCCTGTGAACGCGCTTTAAAACATCATACTAGCTTGCACGATGTGATTGAAATGACACGAGAGTTTCGTCAACAGGATAATCTCACCCCCATTGTTTTTATGGGCTATATGAACCCTATTGAAGCAATGGGCTATATTCCCTTTGCAAAAGCTGCATCCGATGCGGGAGTCGATGGCTTATTGACCGTTGATATGCCACCTGAAGAAAGCGATGATTTATTGCAAGCATTGAAACCAAAGGTTATCGACCCTATCTTCCTACTTTCACCCACAACACAAGCGCAACGCATAGAAAAAATTGCGGGCAAAGGCAGTGGTTTTCTCTATTATGTCTC
>JALVEA010000392.1 GCA_027008665.1 Thiotrichaceae bacterium
TGACTATTGCCGTGGTAATGGCATTAAAGCCGCCATGATTTCAGGTGATGTACGCCAAAATAAACGTGAACGCTTATTAAAGCAATTTGAAGAAGGAAAATATCAATTATTAATTGCCACAGATGTGGCTGCGCGAGGTTTACATATTAATGATATATCGCATGTATTTAACTTTGATTTACCACAGATTGAAGAAGATTATGTGCATAGAATAGGTCGTACTGCACGAGCTGGGGCTTCAGGAGAGGCACATAGTTTTGCTTGTGAGGACACCGCTTTTTACCTATCACCGATTGAAAAATTAATTAAAATGTCAATTCCTATGGCAACAGTTTCAGCCGATGTACTAGCAGATCTTAAACAACCCATTAGAGAAGTACGCTTTAAACCAACAGCACGCCGTGGCAAACCCAACGATAATAAAAAGAGACATAAAAAAAGACCCAATAAGAGAACTCATAAAAGAAAATTTAACCCTAAACCACACACTAGAAAATCAACATCCCCTGCAAAAAAATAAGAAAGAGAATATTATGAAATCCACCCTTCGTAAAGCCGTTATCCCTGTTGCTGGTTTTGGTACACGCATGTTACCTGCCACTAAAGCCATTCCAAAAGAAATGTTACCCGTGGTTGATAAACCCATGATTCAATACATTGTTGATGAATGTATTGCAGCAGGCATTAAAGAAATTGTTTTAGTCACCCACTCCAGTAAGAGCGCTATCGAAAACCATTTTGATGTTAATTTTGAGCTTGCTGAAAGTTTAATTCGAGGCAATAAAGAAGCCTTGCTCAAAGAATTGCATGCAATTTCTCCCGATGTTACCTTTATTCATGTACGCCAAGGTGAAGCAAAGGGCTTAGGACACGCTATTTTATGCGCCCTGCCCGCTGTTGGCGATGAACCTTTTGTGGTCTTACTGCCTGATGTATTAATTGATGCATATAGTTGTGATTTAACTAAAGAAAATCTATCTGAAATGATGCGCTTATTTGAACAAACAGGGGCTAGCCAAATTATGGTAGAGCCTGTTCCTATGGAAAAAGTCAGCAGCTATGGTGTGGCAGATGTTCATGGTGTCAAACTTGAAGCTGGAGAATCGGTTGCAATGACTCAGGTTGTTGAAAAACCCAGTCGAGAAGAAGCACCTTCTAATTTAGCCGTGGTCGGGCGTTATGTTTTATCTAGCTCTATTTGGGATTTACTAAAAAAGACAGAACGTGGTGCAGGTGGAGAAATCCAACTGACCGACGCAATTGCTGCTTTAATGCAACAAGAAACCGTCAATGCCTTTCATATGACAGGAACTAGCCATGATTGTGGCTCTAAACTAGGCTATATGATGGCAAATATTGAATATGCGACTCAACATACAGAATTAGGGGATGATTTTAAAACCGCTTTAGGTGAGTTTGTTGCCACAATGGGTTAAACGGATAGACATTCGGCTATTAAATTTTATCTTGATGATCTTGAATGACTGAAAAGCTGAAGCTTTCACTCCTATTGATCAGGAAATTATTTATGTGAGAAATTATATTCTAATATTCCACCTTAATGTATTTAAACTTGAGGCTTAATAAATGTCCTTTGAAGCTGCTATCACCTTTTTTATCGCTATTTTTATTTTTGCTATTACTCCAGGACCTGGTGTATTTGCCATCCTCGCTCGTGCATTGACATCAGGTGCAAAGAGTTGTTTTTCTCTGGCTTTTGGAATAGCAATCAGTGATATTCTTTATCTGCTTATGGCAACGCTTGGCTTAGCGACTATTGCTGAAAACTGGAGCGGTTTATTTATATTTATTCGCTTGTTTGGTGCGGCTTATCTAATCTATCTTGGCTGGAAAATGTGGACAATAAAGATTGATCCTTTGGTTGAAAACAACAGCAAAA
>JALVEA010000393.1 GCA_027008665.1 Thiotrichaceae bacterium
GCCTTACGTTTTATGAAAACTCGTGATGCATTGTTATTACAAAAAGATAATATCGAATGCGAAGATTTGTTGATTTTTTTTGTTTGGACTCAATGTCAACGCCTTGATAAAAAACAAAAATTCAGTATGTCTTATTTTGCTACTTTATTAAATATTAATACCAATACATTTAAAACGAGAGAGCGAGAGGCTAAACGGCAACTTAAATCTTGGATTAATCGGTGGAAGAGCTAATGATCGATAAAAAAGAGTCTCAGGCTATTTATCAAAATGAGGATGATAAGGAGCTAGATCAGCTTTATCGTGCTTATCAATATTGGCGAGATAATAAAAATATAGATTTAGTAAAGGACTTTAATCAGGTCGATAAAAGTTCATCTGACTTTATCGCTTATCAAAAACAACGTGATGAAACGTGGGATGCTCTTGTTGCTAAGGCCAAGCACAATACAGGGAAAATAGCGCCCTCAGATGGAATGAAGTTAACCAAATGGAGTACTTACTTTATGTTGGCGGGTCTTCTGTTAGGTTTGTTACTGCACCCCCTCTTTGAAGAAGATACTATTTGGGTCAACTATTTTTTGGATGGATTACGCCAATTCGGCGCTTACTTCATTGAGACTCTCAAGTATGCTGCTATCCCATTAGTTATTGTCTCACTCATTGACGGTATTATATCAGTCGATAAAAGTAATACTTTATGGCGTATCAGTAGAAAATCACTGTTTCTTTACTTTATAACCACCTTCATTGCAACAGCAATGGCAATAGTATTAACCGTGATAATAGGGGTAGGGATTAATCAAACACCAAATGACTATGAATTAGGGAATAGCGCAACGGTTGATACTATTATCAATGGCTTGACGAGTCCTTTGGTTGCATTGAGTCATGGCAATATGATCCCCGTTATTTTATTGGCGATATTCATTGCAATGGCTATTCGCGGCTCGGGTAGCAACGTTTCTCTTATTCATCAAGCCGTTCATCAATTGAGTAATGTTATGCAGACAATGCTGGGGTTTATTCTCCGCTTAGTACCTGCGGTGATTTTTGCCCTTACAGTCGTTACTATGACAACATTAGGTAGCGATATTATTTTCAAAATTTTGGCCTATTTTTTAACGGTGATAGGCGTATTGCTTTTGCATGTTATTGTTTCTTATAGTGCATTATTGCACTTTGCAAAACTTAATCCATTAATGTTTTTCCGTAAAATGTTAGCGGTTAAGTTCTTTGCCCTTGGCACTTCAAGCAGTAATGCAACCATTCCTATTAATATTAAAAATGCAGAAAATCGTTTAGGTATCAGTCAATCTATTTCATCTTTTGTGATTCCTTTAGGTGCAACAGTGAATATGGATGGCACGGCTATTATGCTCGGTGTTGCTAGTGTGTTTGCGGCTAATTTATTTGGTATTGAGTTAAGCTTATTTCAATATCTAATGCTATTGATCGTTATTATATTTGCATCTGTTGCTATTGCAGGGATTCCTAAAGGTAGTTTAGCCATGTTATCACTGATATTAACAACTGCAGTTGGTTTAGAAGTTGAAGATGCCGCAACACTGATTGGTATTATAATGGCAGTGGATCATTTACTTGATATGTTAAGAACCGCAGTCAATGTCACAGGGGATGCGACGATAGCCTGTGTTATTGCCCGAAGTGAAAATGAATTAAATGATAAGGTTTTTGACGACCCTAATGCATGTTGCATTATAGAGCATATTAATAAAAAATAGTTTATAACGAATGTAATAGGGGCGGGGATTATGCCATTATTTCAGTATTTACTATTAAAACTTGCTATTCTACGCCTCTTTTAAAATTTTACATTTATATTATCTATCAGGACAGAGCTGTGACCGATAACAACACCGTCAATTATA
>JALVEA010000394.1 GCA_027008665.1 Thiotrichaceae bacterium
GAAAACTCTTTTTCAACCCACACCCTCCATTAAAAAATGACAACAATAAATTCTTCAATAAAAAGTATGACCGCCTACGCACGCGCTCAATTTAGTGATAATAATAGCCAGCTTGAATGGGAATTACGCTCTGTTAATCATCGTTACCTTGATATTAGTTTGCACCTACCATCAGCATTACTAAGCCAACAAAATACATTAAAAGAACAAATTCGTCATCGCCTAAAACGCGGTAAAATCGAAGCCAAACTAAGCTATGAACCCTCTGCTGATCATTCACATCAAATAAAGCTTAATGAAGCACAAATTATTGCCTTGCTCGATGCACGTCAGCAAATTGAAGCCCTTGCCCAAAAACCCGTTGGCTTATCTTGCATGGATATATTGAATTGGCAAGGTGTTATAAAAACATCCACCACTGATCTTAGCGATATAGCACAACAGGCACAAAATTTATTAGCACAAACCCTTGATGATTTTATTGCAACACGCTTGCGAGAAGGTCGGCAATTAAGCCAATTTATTACCCAACGCTGTGATGAAATAGAAACCATTGTTGAGTCAATACACGCACGTCGCAAAGAAGTATTACTCGCACTAAGGGAAAAAGTAATAACACGTATTGCTGATCTGGATTTAAGCATCGACGAAAACCGCTTAGAACAAGAACTTGTCATCCAAGCGCAACGTCTCGATGTAAGCGAAGAAATTGACCGACTCAATGCACACCTTCAAGAAGTAAAACGTGTCTTGCAACGCAAAGACGCAGTCGGACGACGTTTAGACTTTTTAATGCAAGAACTTAATCGAGAAGTAAATACACTCGGCTCTAAATCCAATGACTCTAAAACCACCCAAGCCGTTGTAGACTTAAAAGTGCTGATTGAACAAATGCGCGAACAGGTGCAGAATATTGAGTAATTGTGAAGGAGTGTAAGATTTATCTTATTAGGAAGTTTCATGAATTTACCCATATTGCTTGGAACTTCCTTGCGAGGCTTCATGAAGACTTGTACAGCCTTGTAACCTAAACCGCTCTAGCCGTCGATTTAGGTTACAAGGCTGGAGTTATTCGTAACCAAATAAAATATTTTGTTTCACGTTTTTATCCTTTAAATTTATATTCTGCTCTTTTAAAACACAAGGCATAGTCGTTGCTTTGTCTGCCATTTTTCTTGCGAGTTTATTTTGATTTTTTTTAGGGGGAATATTTCCTACAACACATATCTGCTTATCTGTTATTTTGCTTACAAGTAGATAAGAAGTACTTTTTTCAGGGTCTTCACCAGCGACATTATAACGGGCTATCAAAGCTTGAGGTTTTTTAGGCTCTCCCTTTTTGTATCGCCACTCTATTAGCTTGCCCAAAGAGGAAAATCCTGAAAAGACATGCCAAAACTCTAACGGATAAGTGGTTCCTTTACGAGTTAAGGTAATACTCTCACGTATATCCCCTGCTTCAACATCTACTGCAATATTATCATAAGACTCACAATGCCATGCACCTGCCATTTCATCATCACCTTCCATCTCATCAGAGCTAAACTGCTTACACTTTTTTAAAGCAATAGAGGTATATTTACTCTCAAACTTATCTTGTGCAAAGAGAACCGTTGATAGAAGCAATAGACTCACAGCAACTTTAACTTTATTATTTTTTAGCATCTTTTATCCCTCTCGATTGTTATTAATTTTCATTAGGTATTTTTTGAAGTAGGTTCTTAACAGTTAAACCTAATGCACGTCCTAATAAAGGAGGGACTGCATTTCCTACTTGTGTATATTGAGGCACTTCAAAACGTCTCATTTTTCCTCCTGTTGTGACTTTTGATCTAAAAATAAAATTATTAGGGAGTGACTGAATTCTTGCCATTTCTCGCACCGTTAAT
>JALVEA010000395.1 GCA_027008665.1 Thiotrichaceae bacterium
GAGCCATAAGGAACAAGCTCTCCACGCCCTAAGCCAATAAATAACTGATGGTATTCATCGTCGATAGCGGCTCTATCAATCGCCTGCACTGCCAAGCCTAAAGACGACATCGCTAACAACATCTCATCCTCATCAATTTCAACCTGAGCAAACTGCGCTACCTGATCTAGGGTTTGCTGAGTAGGCACTTCACGTAACAGTGCTGCCAAAATACTGTAGGCAGCTGCACGGTATTGCTGCTCTTGTTGATCAAAAGAGTCGCGAGGTGGTTGGACATCTTCAGGACTAAAGCCCCTGATAGGAATTTCATGAATAGCAGTTGCTTGTGCCGACATTTGTTCTCCTTATTAATTTGCTATCAGCTAATACAGCAAGTTGTGTGCCAAATAAAATGGAAAAATAATAACTAATAGGGAGAAATAGTTGTGTTTCTTGAGCTTTACAAAAGATGATCGTTTAGGCTCAAACGTCATCTAGATGACAGTAAAGCACATAGCAAATCACTACAATTTACTCTTAGTCGAATAAAAAATATAAATGGAGAAAGTTAAAATGGATGCAAAAACAACAAATACCGTAACACGCATTATCTTGCCTGATTTTGGAAAATTTTCCGCTATAGCGGGTGCTTTACTTATTGTACTGGGTGCAGTAGGCATATTTTTACCAAGTTTTATCTCTTTAGAGATCACCTTACTACTATCGGCTTTACTCTTAATTGGTGGTATTTTTTGGTTAATACACAGTATTAAATATCGCACTAAAGAATGGACTGAGTGGTTAAAACCTGCACTTTTATTAGTCATCGGTGGCTTAATGGTACTCTATCCCATGACAGGTATTGCAACCATTGGTTTATTATTAGCAACTTATTTATTAATTGATGCTTATAGCAGTTTTATTATGGCGTATGCACTACGTCATAATAAAGGCTGGTTCTGGATGGCATTTAATGGCTTTACTTCCTTCGTATTGGCGACGTTATTCCTGATCGGTTGGCCTGCATCATCGCTATGGTTAGTTGGGTTATTTATTTCTATTAGCCTATTATTTGATGGTATCGCATTGTTTAGTATTTACTGGGTACAAAGAAAATATCTCTAAAGCTTTTCAAGATCATCAAATAAACTGCATCAACAAGTTGTAAAAAAAGCCTTAAAATCTCATTAAAAAAACTAGGACTCAAATGAATAAAAATAAGCGCAGCATCGGGCTATATGGTGCAATTTCAATCGGTATTGGCGGCATGGTCGGTGGTGGTATCTTTGCGGTCTTAGGTGAGGCGGTATCGCTGGCACACGGGGCAACAGCGGTTGCTTTCTTTTTTGCAGGAATTGTTGGTTTATTGACCGCCTATTCTTATGCAAAATTATCGGTAGCCTATCAAAACCGTGGTGGTACGGTATATTTTATCGACAAGGCATTTGGGAACAATCTATTATCTGGTACGGCTAATTTAATGCTTTGGCTCAGTTATTTGGTGACCATTTCACTGTATGCTGTTGCTTTTGCCTCTTACGGTCAAACCTTTTTTAAAGGCACAGCTTGGGGGGATTCAGCTCTACTCAAACATGGTTTAATCACCTTAGCGATCTTTTTGCCTACGATGATTAATTACATCAGCGTTGCCTTTGTGGAAAAGTCCGAAACATTATTTGTTGTTATCAAGCTGGTGTTATTGGTATTAATTGTGGTGACAGGGGCTTCTTTTGTCGATGTGCAACGCTTCTCCCCTGAGCATTGGAGCGACTCCTTTTCGATTATCGTGGCGGGTATGATTATCTTTGTTGCCTATGAAGGCTTTGAGCTTATCGCCAATGCCGCAGAAGAGATCAAACAACCCGAACGTAATTTACCGCGTGCATTTTATGGCTCGGTAATTATTGTTATTTTTCTGTATATTTGCATTGCACTGATTACCGTCGGCACTGTTCCCGAAGATCAACTCATGAAAGCACAAGACTATGCCTTAGCGGTGGCGGCAAAACCCGCATTAGGTCAAATCGGCTTTACACTGGTATCCGTTGCCGCATTATTAGCAACCTTTTCCGCCATCAATGCCACGATTTATGGCAATTCAAGACTGGGATTTATGTTAGCCAAAGAAGGCGAATTACCGAAGATTTTAGAAAGAGAATCTCGCCAAATCCCCACTATTGGTATTATCGTCACTATGATACTCAGTATGCTCTTAGCTAACTCCGTTGATTTAACCGAAATCGCTATTATTGGCAGTGGTAGCTTTTTGCTAATCTTTTTTATTATCAATATTGGCGCATACCGCTTGAGCGATCAGATTGGTGCGAGTAAATTTATTTTACTCCTTGCCAGTGTTATCAGTGGTGCTGCTCTGATAACACTATTGGTTCATACTTACGCTAGCAATACCAAGGCAATTATTATCTTCTTTGCTTTTATTCTTATTTCGCTGGTTTTTGAGCTAAGCTATGGTAAGTGGATTCGTAAAAAACTAGATTTGAATAATGATCTTAAAACCAACCAAAAAACCTAGATGAAACGTAAAAACTTGTACCTAATACTCACTACTATGACTAAAAATAAACTTAAATTATTGCTTCTTGCTCTTTTAATGACTCAAACTTGCCATGCCGATTGGCGGGATGCACTTAATGATGCTTGGAAAACCACCAAAGAAGTAAGCGATACTGCCTATGAAAGTGGCAAAGAATACACTAATAAGGCATTGGAGAAATCCAAAGATTATTATGATGAAATGCGATTAGATTCAATAAGCTCTGGCACGGTAACACCGCAGATCATTCAACAGCAAAGACGAGAGCATATACAAACTATCTGGAAGGATGTTTTAAATAATCTTGATAGCGCACTGAATCTTAATACTCAAATTGATGAAGCGCCTGCTTCACGCTTTTTTGGTGCAGATAAAGCTTCCATAGGCGAAGATCAAATTGATGTATTTGAAGTCATTGAATCGCTACTTTCTAGCCCTGAAATTAGCCGAAACCGTCATAATATTGAGGCGTTAAAAGATAAAATAAATGATAAAAAAAATACCATCTCCCATTATCAAGAAAAACGTATTGTGGCAGATAATGCTGATAGAACGACATACGATAAAAAAATTGGGAAAGCCAAAGCGGATATTGATGAACTAACACGGCGTATTAATAATGAAAAAGATATTCTAAAAAAACGCTTTGCGGCTTCAGGATTATTTTTAAATAATCAGCAGGTAGATGTCTTGCTTTCTCGTGTGGATGCTGATGATATTATTAAAATGACATTAGTTTATAATGTGTTAGAAGATATTACCGCCCAATTAATGAGCCTAACCAAAGAGTCTAATGAAAATATTAATCAAGCACGTAAATACTACGGGATGCACGTCGTCTTATTAAAACTTGTGATGAATATGCAAGAGCGCTATATCAAAAAGTTAGATCAGGAGTATCTACCAAAAATTGAGCTAATTAGCATGGAAACCCGTCGTATCAGTGAGGAATCAAGACGTTTGCTTTCATCCGAAACACAGGCTAACCGCAAGGATTTATTGCATAAAAACCTCAAAGCACAACAACTGACGCTTAAAGTTGCCAAACTTTATGCCCAACAACTCAATCAGCAAAAAGCAAAGGTCATCAAAGCAAAAAATTTAATCGCTAATGATTATAAAGTGGCTAAAAATACTTATGATACGGTGAAAATTAGTGCCGATCTGATTCAATTAATGAAAACAAATCAAGCCTCCTTCAGCGCTTTAATGAATATTCAAATTCCTGATATCGTACCGTTTGAAAATCTTGCCATGCAACGCAAATTTGAAGAATTATCATTGATGATTAAATAGTCTCTTTGCGTTTTTCAAAAAATTAATAGCTACCGCACTACAATGATATTTGTACCGCACAAAAGATATTTAATTTTTACACCTTAATCTTGATATTTTGCTATTTTAGAGTTGAAATTCCTATTAAAACCCATAACTTAAGTCTCGTCTATTTTGAAAATTATAAAAAGAGCAAGCTTAGAAGCGTCTTGATTTCAAGGTAGTAATGATTTAAATGCATGTGTATTTATCAAACAATGCGTTGTAGAGAATGAATATTAATCATAAAAAATAGGATATATCAAAAATGAGTATTAGTTTAAAAAAAGGTGGAAGAATTAATTTAAGCAAGGAAGCACCAAGCCTTGATAAAATGAGCGTAGGTTTAGGTTGGGATGCTAACCAGAGTGATACAGGTGGTTCATTTGATTTAGATGCCTCTATCTTCTTGGTTGGAGCCAATGGTAAAACATCAGCTGATGGTAATTTTGTCTTTTACAATAATCTAAAATCTATAGATGGTAGTGTTGAACATCTTGGTGATAACCGAACTGGCGACGGGGAGGGGGATGATGAAAAAATTAATGTTACTTTATCCGCAGTTAGTCCCGATGTTCAAGAAATTATTTTTGTGGTCACTATTCATGAAGCAGAGCAAGGTAATAAAAACTTTGGACAAGTTTCTAATGCCTTTATTCGTATTGTAGATAATGTAACAGGGAATGAAGTCCTTAAATACGACCTAGATGAAGACTACTCTACTGAAACTGCATTAGAATTTGGTAAATTATATCGCCGTGATGGAACATGGCGTTTCCAAGCAGTGGGAACTGGTTTTAATGCAGGTTTACAGGGTTTTGTTGATAAATACACAGGATAAACCCAATGGCAATTAGCTTAGTAAAAGGACAGAAAATTTCCCTTATTAAAGAAAATGGCAGTCAACTTACCTCATTTTGTGTCGGTGCAAATTGGGGGATGATTATCTCGAAGGGTTTTTTTGGTGGAGAAAAACAAAATGCGGTTGATTTGGATTTATCCGTAGGTTTATATGATGCCAATAAAGCCTTTAAAGGTGCTGTCTATTTTAATAAATTAAATGCACCGGGTATTCAGCATTCTGGGGATGATCTCTCAGGAGATGCAGACGGAGATGATGGTTTAGATAATGAAGTGATTAGCATTGATTTAAATGCAATAGATCAGAATATTGATCAAATTGTGTTTGTCTTAAACTCTTATGATCAACATGACTTTGCCAGCATTCCATTTGCCTCTATTCGTCTTTATGATGGTATTCCAACTCGTGTGAATGAGATTGTTGCTACCTATAATGTAGCAAGTGATGCAAAATATGCAGGTCATACTTCAATGATTTTAGGTAAACTTTATCGTCACAATGGAGCATGGAAATTTGCAGCGATTGGTGAACCTACACAAGATACTAAACTACAAGGTACCTTAAAAACTGCTATTCAATATCTTTAAAATAGGTGAATTATGTTAGATTTTAATCAAATAAAAGAAAAAATTTCATCTCTTTTGAGTGATGCTAACCGTAAGTTTAGGCAATATACTCCTGAAAGTTTTTCCAAGGAGAAAAAATTTATCAATGCCATTGTTTGTAGTCTGGCGCTTATTACAATGGCAGATAAAAAGGCAGAAACGCAAGAGGTTTTGACCTCAATTGATTTAATTAAAGAAATTGATGAAATCACTGAGCTTGAAATGACCCAAGAGGCTTTAGAACTGTACGAATATCATATTGAAACGCTTTCTAAAGCGCTCGAATCCCCTACGAAATGGGTTATGGCAGAAGCAAAGATATTGATGGAAGTAGCAAAGATCAAAGCATATAGCGAATATCCACCAATGATTGAAGCACTGCTTAACTATGTTTCAGATAGTGATGGTAATTTAGATCCATTAGAAACAGAAATGAAAGATAAAATCATGAAAGCAATTACTTAATATCTTAAGTTTCGGAGTTCAAATCTACGGGATTTAGTCTGTCAAAAGGCATTCTCTTGGGCTTCTAGTCTCAATGTAAAACTATCAAGTTGTAGTGCTTGTTTGAAAAAAAGCATTTATGCTCTGCTCAAGGGAAGACATGATTTGATCAGCTAATTCTCCCAGTTCTGCTTGAAACTGTTCTAATGTGTTATTGATTAGGCATTTGAATAAGCTCCAGAGCCGTGCTAACAGGTTGTCGACGGGCATCTGTGGATCAGAAAGAATATCAGCAGTAAGGTTTGGTAATAAATACAGTTGATTTTGTAGCAGTATTCATAACGGTCTCTGGTTTGGTTTATGTTGGTGTCAAGTCCTACATATTGTACCTTGCTATAGACCTATTTTATCTCAATTATCAATTACATATTTTATTTTAATAGCTATTTTTGAACTCTGAAACTTGAGTATGAAAGTCTATAGTTAAACGATTTGCTTAAAAAGCACTTTTGAATTACGTTGAAAATTATACAGTGCTTTTTTCTTTTCGGGTAGGTCATTAATTTCACCGAGGGTAAAACCTCGTTCTTTAAACCAGTCAATCGATTGTGTGGTTAGCACTAGTAATTGTTGTATCTGCTTTTTCTTGGCGATTGTTGTAATGAATTTTAGTAAGTCATCACCGCGTCCTCCTGTGCGATAATCGGGGTGAATCACTAGGCAGGCTAATTCAGCGGTGATTTTATCCATTTCATAAAGTGCGGCACAGCCAATCACTTTTCCATCGCGTTTAATTAGACTGAAGTTGCTAATTTCTAATTCTAATTGTTCACGCGAGCGTTTTATTAGAATGCCTTTCTCCTCAAGCGGGGTGATAAGTTCAATTAATCCACTGACATCATCAATGTTTGCTTGGCGAATTTCATCATACAAACTAGCTGTAAACATAGTGCCAATGCCATCGCGGGTGTAAAGCTCTAGTAACAAACTACCATTTGGCTTGTTATTGAGTAAATGCACGCGCTTAACGCCTTGATTTAGAGCGTGGGCAATATCTTTAAGCAAGGGGTATTGAGAGGCAACTTGTGGAATAAAATCATCAAGATCACGCAGATTAATTTCTCGTGGTAATTCATAGTTCTTTTGATTAATAAAAATTAATTTATCGGCTTGTATTTGCATGGCAACAAAACTAGCGACCTCTTCATAGCGCAGATTATAAGCTTCTCCTGTAGGAGAAAAACCTAGCGAAGAGAGCAATACGATATTTTCTTGATTCAGAAGAGATTGAATCAGGGTTGTATTGATCTTGCGTACTTTTCCTGTGTGCTGATAGTCAATGCCCTGAAAAACGCCAACAGGTTTGGCGGTAATAAAATTACCTGATAAAACCCCTAATTCATCATTGATAATTGGAGGGCGGTTTAATGCATGTCCGAGCTTGTTTTCAATTTCAACCCGTAATGTCCCAATCGTTTGCTTGACAATATTCAGTGTAGCAGCATCGGTTATACGAAGATCATTTAATATTTCAATCCGATAGTTTATTTTCTGTAATTGCTGATCTATTTGCAGACGTGCGCCATGCACAATAATAATACGCGCACCTAAAGCTGAGAGAATCGCAATATCATTGATAATGCTATCAAAGCATGGTTTTGCAATAATCTCACCTGAAAAAGCGATTACAAAAGTTTTCCCACGGTGCAGATGAATATAAGGAGCTGCTTCACGAAAGAAATCAATGCGTGAATGATTGTTTTTTATGTTTTTTTGAGTGCTATTTTTCATATTCAAATACGGTTAAAAATATTTCTAATTTTGCTGGACGGGTTTACAAAACCCGTCCAGCAAAACTTTTGTAAACCCGTCCAGCAAAACTTTTGTAAACC
>JALVEA010000396.1 GCA_027008665.1 Thiotrichaceae bacterium
AAAGAGTCTCTGAAGAAAAGCGCTGAATAGGTATAATTGACATAATTTAAGCATCCATATTAGTTATATTAAAATAGAATAAGTTTATAAGCATAAATTCTAACACTTTATCCGCTTTACGTCTCTTTAGAAATTGCAACTAAAAAATCTCTATCATACTGATTCAAAAAGATACACAATCAACAAGACAAATATGTTAAAATATAAGCACATTACTATTCAGTAATAGAGAGTTCGCAAGATGATAAAGCGCAGTCCCTCTGTGTATAATAATAATTTCTAGCGTATAATAAGAAACATGAAATTCCTGTTATTAACACTTTCCCTCCTTTTTTTATTGCACTCCTCATCTTTCGCAGAAGAGGCAAGAAAACTGACGTTGCAACAGCAACAATTCATAACATCTTATGAAAATTTACAAAAAGGTAAATCGGTTGAATTAGATGGGATGAAAGATTATCAACTCTATCCTTTTCTTCTTTATGCAAAACTTAAATATAGGATTAAAGAAGCCTCTGCCACTGAAGTAGCACATTTTATTCATCAATATGAAAATTCATCACTAGCTGATCGATTATGGCCTGTATGGATGAAAAAACTTATTGAAAAACAACAATGGGCGGAGGCTCAATTAGCTTATTCAGAGGGACGCGGTGGCACTGCATCACGTTGTTATTATTTACAAGCAAAACTACAAACAGCACAGCCTTCTTTAGTTTTCGGCGCTAATGAAATGGATGAGATAAAAAAAGAGGCTGAAAAGCTTTGGCTTTATGGCGCTAATCGTCCCTCAGCTTGCAATGGTTTATTTGATTTAATGGCGAATAAAGGTTTATTGAATCAGCATAAATATTGGCAACGGATTGCATTGGCTATGAAAAAAGGTAAACGTAAATTAGCCAAAGCTATCGCCAAGAAATTGGATAAAAAAGATCAACAACGTGTGGCTTTATGGGCGCTTTTCAAGCATAAGGCACAGAAGTACCTGCTAAAAAAAACAACTCGTCAACTGCTTTCAGGAAAGCATCCTTATGATCATGCCATTTTGCTCTATGGTATTAAACGCATCGCTAGAAAAAGCACTAAAAAAGCGAATAATTTATTGCAAAAACTAGAATCATATTATCAATTTAGTGTACAGGAAAAGGCTCAAACAGCAAGTTATATTGCCATGCAGGAGGCGCTGAATCATAATCCTTATGCCTTACAACATTTTGCTGCCATTCCTGCCCAATACCGTGATAATGACAGTAATGTATGGATGGCACGTATCGCATTACGTCAAAGTGATTGGCAAAAGGTAGGAGATGCTATTGATGCCATGAGCGAAGAATATCAACAAAAAGATGTTTGGCGATACTGGAAAGCCCGTTCATTAGCAGCCGCTGGAAAGACAGAAGAAGCGCTTGCAATGTATAAAGTTTTATCCAATGATGCCTCTTTTTATGGTTTTATCGCCGCTGATCATTTACACCAGAACTACCATAGTCTTGCTGTTTCAGAACCTGATCGAACTGAGCTAATCAACACCATGCTGGAAAAAAATATTGTTATTCAACGTGCTTTAGAATTATTTAAAATTGGTTTTAGAAGCTCTGCTAAACGTGAATGGTTTTATGCTTTAAAGGCAATGAATAAAGAAGAAAAACTGGCTGCGGCTAAACTTGCATTAGAAAAAAACTTGCCGTTTATAGCCATTGTTAGCGTCGCAAAAACAAAAGATTGGAATCAAGTGGGGCTACGTTTTCCACTTAAATTTAAAGCGCTTATCCAAAAATATGCTAATAGCAATGAGATTCCAGCGGCTTGGATTTATGGTGTAACACGTCGAGAAAGCGCCTTTGATGCCAATATTGCTTCAAATGCTAAAGCCCAAGGACTAATGCAATTAATCCCACCCACTGCAAAAGCAGTTGCTAAAAAGCTAGATTTACCGCCATTAGGGAAATACGATATTTTAGTACCCAATACTAATATTCAATTAGGCAGTGCCTATCTTAAAGAGCTATTGCAACGCTTTAATGGTAATTTTGCCCAAGCCAGCGCGGCTTACAATGCAGGGCCACATCGCATTCCTAAATGGTTGCCTGATCAAGAACTAGAAGCAAGTCGCTGGATTGAGAGTATTCCTTTTTCCGAAACCCGTAAATACGTGCGAGCAGTCATGTCTTATACCACTATTTATGATTATAAATTAAATCATGAAAAGGGGACGAATATGCGACTCTCACAACGTCTAGCAGCAATACCAGCTTCAACACAAGAGACGAAATAATGAAGCCTACAACGTTAAAAAAACAACGGGGTGTTGCTCTTATTATTGCGCTTGTCATTACCACGGTTGCAATCTCATTAGCATCTCTTACTATCTATCGACAACGCCTACAAATACGTCTATCCACTAATATCTCTAATCTGGAGCAAGCTTATCAATATGCCATTGGGATGGAAGATTGGTCAAAAAAAATTCTTGAAAAGGATTATAAAGACAATCCCAAAGTAGACTCAAACCAAGAAGATTGGCATATCGCCCTCCCCCCTATTCCTATTCAAGGAGGAAGTCTTATCGGGCAACTACATGATTTACAAGGTCGAATTAATTTAAATTCACTGTTGATGAAATATCCTGCTTTGCCACAGGCAACACCCCCTCCCTCAAGAGCGGGGGTTAATAAGTCAGGGACGACAAATAATGGACAAGACAAAACTCAGGTTATTAAAACAGAAACTCTAATCTATGAACGCTTAAGCGCATTAATCGCAATGATTGATAAGGATCAAACACTAGGACCACCTGAAAACTTTGTTGATACCCTTTGGGATTGGATTGACAAAAAAGACAAAGAACGCCAAGGTGGTGCTGAAAGCAACTATTATCAGTCCTTAGAAAATCCCTATATGGCCGCTAATACTCCCTTAATGCATGTGACTGAGTTATTGCTATTAAAAGATCTGAATAAAGAAATGGTTGAGAAATTAAAACCTTTCATCTCTACTTTACCTAAAGATACTACTATTAATCTCAATACTGCCCCGTTAGAAGTATTGAAGGCAATTGGTTTTGATGACACCACTGCCACTGCAATTAAAAAAGCACGAGATGAAACACCATTTGAAAATCTCAATGATTTCTGGGGGCTAGAAGAAGTAAAAACATTATTTGCTCCTAATTCAGAAATGGGGAAGAAAAAAGCGAATTATGCACAAACATTAAGCGTCAACAGTAATTATTTTCTATTACAAGGAAAGGTCAATATTAATAATACCCGACTCTTTATTAATAGCATTTTAGAGCGAAAAAAAGGCAAAGTCCGCGTTATTATGCGGGATTATGGCAATCCTTAGAAAGTTTCAAGTAATGAATTTACCCATATTGCGCTGATTTTTTGTTCTTGGTTGGAGTATCTCAAGAGGCGCATAGTTGTTCTACGCAACGATTGAGATGATTCAAACAGGGACAAAAGGGCAAGTAAGATTAGTGAATTCATTGCTTGGAACTTCCTTAACTTTTAAACATAAAAAAAGCAATGCAACTACTTCTTATAAAATTTCACAGCACAAAAAGCATCGATCAGGCAACACTTGAATCTGCTATTGTCACCAGTAAACAAAAAATCGGTCATTTCAAAATGACTGAATGGGATGATGTGCATAAAATATCCTCTGGAAAGAAGGTAGTCGTTTTTCTTCCCGATGAGGATATATTGCTAACCAGTATTAGTATTCCTAGCAAAAATAAAAAACAATTATTACAAGCTGTTCCTTATGCACTCGAAGAGCGCTTAGCCGATGATATTGAGGTATTGCATTTTGCTATTTATGCTGAAAAAAAGGATGACCTCACGCATGTTGCAGTGATTAATCATCAAAAAATGGAACAGTGGCTAGATCTATTGCGTCTGCATGGCATCCATCCTCATTATATTTTGCCTAGTTTATATTCAATTCCATTAAAAGCAGATAGCTGGACATTAATTAACAAACAAAATAGGTCTTATTTACGCCAAGATAAATGGTCAGGCTTTAGTTGTGATCATAGCTTATTAGCGCTTTTTTTAAACGATGAATTAGAAAAACAAACACCAGAAGCGATCTATTATGCAGGCGATGAAACGCAATATCCGACTGCCCTGAAGGGAATTGAAAAACATTTACTCAATGATGCAAATGAAACTAATCATGATGATATTATTGAAGTATTAGAGCTTAATTTACTGACAGGATTTAGCCGTGGAGACAGTGCATTATTTAATTTCAACTGGAAACCGTGGCGACCTGCGATCATATTAGCAAGCCTTATTGCTATTATTTGGCTCGGCATGATGTCTTGGCAAAATCACTTGCTTAATAAAAAATTAGCCAATATAGAGGCAGAAATAGAATCTGTATACAAAAAAACATTCCCCGGTAGTCGTATTCAAAACGCCCCTGTGCAAATGAGTCAAAAACTAAAAGCCTTGCAAAAAGACGATAGTGCTACCTCAGGATCAGCTTTGCAAGCCATTGCAACGGTTTCACCTTTTTTTAAAAAATTCCCCAAAATTGATTTAAAAGAAATACGTCACCAAAACCATGAGTTACTCTTAGTTATTAGCGCTCCTAATCTAACCCGTTTAGAAGCCTTTAAAAATAGTTTAATAAAAAAAGGGGCTTTAAAAGTTGAAATCAAAGCATCCACCACAACTGCTGATAAAGTGGAATCAACACTTATTATCAAGGGGGTTGTATGAATGAGTTAAAGAGCTGGTTTTTAATGCTCTCATCACGCGAAAAAACACTCGTTGCCATCGCAACAGTAGCCGTAACCCTAATGGCATTTTGGTTAGCTGTCTTAAACCCTATTCTTACTCAACATCAAAAACTCAGTAAACTAACCCAAGCAAAACAAACCGAACTGCTATTAATGCAACGTCAAAGCACCCTAGTAAAGCAATTACAACAACAATCTAAAGCCACTGCTAAAAAGAAAATCAAGGGCAATCCACAACAATTGATTGAAAGGGGGTTACAAAGATGGCGTTTAAAACCTAGCTTACAGCGAATGCAATCTCGCGGTGCTAAAAAAATTATTCTCTCGCTAAAAAAGGCAGATGCGGACAAAGTAATGCGCTTTATTGCTGAATTAGAACAAAAATACAATTTAATCAGTGATGAAATGATTATTAGCAAAAATAAAACCATCGGTACTGTCAATGTTCGTTTAACCTTGGTGAAAAAATGAAATTAAAGTCTTTAATTCTACTTAGTATTCTCAGCTTTGGTATTGCCGCATTATGGAAAATGCCTGCTAGCTTTGCTTATCAATACATTCCACAGGGAAATATTCAAGCACAGGGACTGTCTGGCACAATATGGAAAGGTGAAGCTAAACAGATGAGCCTAAATAAAATAGTATTACAAAATATTTCATGGTCTGTTGATCCTCTTAAAAGCCTGACAAGTCTTGCTTTAAAATCGAAACTACAGATTCAAGACCCTAACTTAAACCTTAACGGTCTTGTAGGGATAAATATGAGCCAAACATTAACCTTAGACAATATGAGCATTGAAGCTAACGGAGCATTTGCCTCAAAATTTCAAAAATTGGCTAAAATTAGTGGTGATATAAAGGCAAATATTAACCATTTAGAACTCATTAAAGGTCAACTACCCATCATGGATGCTACGATTCAATGGCAACAGGGCGAATTGCTTGCCCCTATAAAAATCCGTCCAGCGGGTAACTATTCGATCCTTATTACTCCAAATGATCAAGGCTTAAAGGCTAAAATTAGCTCACATAAAGCCCCGCTTATACTTAGCGGCGAGGCAAATATAGATAAAAAATGGAAATATAATACCCATATTAATATCAAAGCCGCCACCAGAGCCAATCGAGGACTGATGAATATGCTAAAAATGGTGGTCGGAAAACTGGAGCCAAATGGCTCAGCTCTCATCAAACAACAAGGACAATTAAAAGCTTTTTACTAATGAATTTAACAAAAACCCCCGCGACCGTTATCACTGGCTTTTTAGGCAGTGGTAAAACCACCTTGCTCTCTAATATCATTAAACAATCTGCTGATAAGCGTATTGCTATTATTGTGAATGAATTTGGCGAAACAGATATTGACTCCGACCTATTACGCAGTTGTGCTATCCAAGGCTGTCAAAAAAACAATAATGAAGTCACACTCTTAGAAGATGGTATTTATGAACTCCCTAATGGCTGTATTTGTTGCACTGTTGAGGAAGAGTTTTTACCCGTAATGAAACAATTGCTTGAACGACGTGATCAAATTGATCATATCTTAATAGAAACCTCAGGTCTTGCACTCCCCAAACCCTTAGTACAAGCCTTTAATTGGCCTGAGGTGAAAAATCATTTTACCGTTGATGCGGTCATCACCGTTGTTGATGGTCTTGCTTTAACCGAAGGACGTTTTGCACATAGCCACAAACAATTAGAATCCCAACACCAAGCCGATGAAAGTCTTGAGCATGAGCTGAGTATTCAAGAGTTGTATCAGGATCAATTAAGCGCGGCTGATCTTGTGATTATTAGTAAAACTGATTTAATTAATGCTCAACAACGACTACATATTGAAACAGATATTAATACACACACCGATGATTCAATAAAAGTGATTAGTATTGAGCAAGGTGAAATTAATTCAGAACTTATTCTCGGCTTAGAAGCGCGTAGTGAAAATCGCATTGATTCATTGCATTCCCATCATGACCATCATCATCAACAAGGAAAACAGCATCATCATGCCCATGATGATTTTGATTCAGTGCTTATTTCTATGGGAAATGTTGACAGTGAAAAACTGCTACAGCAATTAGAAACGCTTATCAAAATGCAAAATATCTACCGTGCAAAAGGCTTTCTAGCACTGGCAGACAAACCCATGCGTCAAGTCATACAGGCCGTTGGTGCTAGAATTGAGTGCTATTTTGATCGATTATGGAAGGCAGATGAAACACCCCGTACCGAGATTGTTATTATTGGCAAACAGCTTAATCTAAAACAAATAAAAAACAGTCTAAAAGTAGCAGAATTATAATCCTAAAAATCTACTTTATTTTCAATAATATCCTCTTTTTCAATAAAATCCTCTTTCAACAAGAGGATTTCATCAATACCCTATATTTATTTAGTAAGTAAGATCAATTATTAATCAATTATTTTGGCATAATACTTGCATTTAAAAAATTGTGTGCTATCTTTATGCTAACTTTTTATACGGAGCCCCTGAACCGTTAGCATTTTTTTTCATGCAACGCATTGATTATGTTTATTTTAAAGTTCTCATACATTCTTGTTCAAAATTGCATATCATTACGATATGACGTTTCTTCTCGTTTTGGCTCTCTACCTTTTATTGGCCTTTTTTTTGCCAATTCCTCCCCGCCATTCTATGGCTTTCCCAACTAAACTAACTGAGTGCTAGGATTCTATCCTATTGCCTCCATTTCAACTCTATTGCCTATTTATTGTGTCAATAAACGGGACAATATTATTCATACTAACCAAAGGAAATTATTATGGAAATCGCTGCTAGAACCGTTACACCTTCAGTAACAGAAATATCAAACTACGAATATTTTAATCAATT
>JALVEA010000397.1 GCA_027008665.1 Thiotrichaceae bacterium
ACATTAATTTTTTATAATATTTAGAGTACTAGGATCACTTAGGAATAAAAGAGTAGGAATTTAATCAATAAAAACTAATCAGCCTATTGCCTGAATCTATGAGACTACTACAGCATATTAGTCTTTCAGATTAATGATTGTTTATTAATCTTTTAGCACTAATCTCATTCTAATAATTGTCCGATGCTATCTTTTTCCTAAAGACTGCGATACCCTCGCGCCAATTCTAGTTATAAAAAAAACTATCATTCAATCGTCATACAATAAACACTACACCATAATAATGAATACTAAAATGACTAATGCTCTCGGAAAATCCGTTAAACGACAACGTGACCTCCTCAACAATCTGTTAAAGGATGCTTTGACACACCTTGTAAAGAATATTATCCCACATATGTCGGATAAAGCCTCTTTAGAAAACTACCTACTAGATTCTTGTGAAGACCTACCCTACTGTAAACACTTATTTGTATTAGATCCAACAGGCAGGCAAATAACCGCTAATTTATTTAAAAATGGAAAAGATGAAAGCCAGTTTGGGCGAGAACGTTTACACCGCCCTTATATGCGAGGCGTGTTTGATCAAGACTTTACCTTATCCGACGCTTATATTAGCAGAAATAAAAAACGTCCTTCACTCACTGCCATCCAAACGATTCGTGATCAAAAAAATAATCGCATTGGATTTCTAGGCGTTGATTATGATTTGCGCGAACTACCACGTACTGGAGCACTGTATGAGGAACCACGTCATTGGCGACAAATAAAAGGTGATCCCGCTATTCGTGGCGGTTTATTTTCGCAACAACGTGCTGAAAGCCTAATGGATCAAGAACTCGATAATGTACTTGCCTTACAAGAAGAACTGATGCTTCAACATGGGGTATATCACTGCCAAATTCATTTTTCTAGTAGTCGCTCAACCATTTGGCATGTTGATGACCCCTATTCTTATCGAATCTTAACCATTCATGACTTATCAAACCCTGATATTTGTCTTGCTTACCCTAAAAAACCCTATTTCGAAAGAGCCATTGTTCCACAAGATTCTATTATGAAAATCTTTAAACAATTTAAAACGCTACGCACCTCTGACAGCACCATTTATTTACGCTCTGCTTCACTAAATCTGGTCAATGGCTTTATTGGCTTGAATTTTTCCTGTGATGGTTCACACTATTTGGTATATGATGATTTTTTAGAGAAGGGCTTAGATTTTTGGTTTGGTGTATAACACTTTGAGGAGCTACGGATGGAGAGAGAAAATTTCGATGCATTAATTGAATCAATTTGTGCAACCGGATGTATAGAGGTCAATCGAACTATCATACTGTTAGAAAAGGGAGAAGCACCTGCCCATCTAGAAAAACTCAACCCTGCTGAATACCAAAGCGTACTAAAAGAGCTGAAATCTATTATGGATATTTACGACGGCAATGTTTGTTCTTTGTAACTAGAAGGCTTCTAGTAGATAGAAATGAGCCAAAATTAAGAATAGAGCGAAACCAAATTGCCGTTAACTAGGTATTGACCTTGAACCAGCAAGGTTCAAGTGGGCGTCCTCGTCATATTTATTAGGCTTACCACCGTAGCGGTCATGCACACAAAATATTCACCAGACCCCGGAGTTCTTAATTAGGCTCAAGGGATTTCCCACCTAATCAACGAACAACCCAGAATTCGCTCACAAGGTTTATACTAATACAAAGCGTCTTCTTTGTTAAGTCCATTAGTCGGCATTTAATTTTTAGTTATCAGTAAAAGTATTTTTTATCTTTAAATAAAACCTTATTTTAAGCGCTAAAAACAGATAATAATACTTTAATATCATGTAGTTACATTAATATATTCAACAAGGTTGTATT
>JALVEA010000398.1 GCA_027008665.1 Thiotrichaceae bacterium
AATTTTTATATGTAACCAAAGATGAACACTGATAAACAAAGATTCACCTCATCCCGTATCAGGAAAGCCTTTTCCGTGTTTTTCCGTGTATTCCGTGGTTTAAAAAAAATAATTAGAAATAATTAAGACACCCATTAATTTATCTCAGTTATTTTTATTGGGTGTCCCATTTTATCTCGCAATAACGGGTTGTGACGTGCTTGACCGTCTAAAAGGATTTATTCTACAATAATACCTAATCTTGTACATATAAACACAATGAGCTTATTATGCAGTCAGCTACTCTTCATATCAAAGTCAAGCCAGAGCTTGCTAGTGGACTAAAAGAATTATCACAAAAACGAAAAGTATCAGTGGGTGAACTGGTTCGACAAGCGGTGCTTGCGCGTTACCAACTTGATTTTAGCCTTTCGCTTAACAATCAACAAAGAAGGGCATTGGAGGCGTATCAAGGGGGATATATCAGTCTATCCAGACTTGCTAGTGATATGGGCATGACGCTTTGGGATATGCGCCACTGGCTCAATGAGCATAATATTGCTCAGAATAATGTTTTCTATCAAGATGATTCCAACAATGCCTAAGCAATCGCTTAAATGGGTCTTTGATACCGTTGTGATTAGCAATTTTATTTTTTCAGATGCGCTACATCTATTGCAACAGCGTTACAAAAACAAAGCACTTATCACCAGCGAGGTCTATGGTGAATTGGTTACTGGTATGGAGAAATACCCAAAACTAAAAGAAATAGATGCCTTATTTATTGACGATAGTTTTGAATTAGTAACACTTTCACGCGAAGAAATAAAACATTGTCAGCAGTTATTAAGCACCCTTGGTTTAGGAGAAGCATCTGCTATTACCTATGCTAAACCCCGTCAGTATATTGTGGTAAGTGATGATCGTGCTGCTCGATACCATTGTACAAATATTGCTATTCCCGTGACAGGAACTATTGGCATATTAAAAGCCTGTGTGCAAGATCAACAGGTAACTTTAGAAGATGCTGATATTATTTTAGAAAAAATGATTGCAGAAGGCTTTTACTCGCCTGTTAAAAGCATTACTCACATAATGTAGTTCGTTGAAAGAGTAATTAGGACAAAGTAGTTTACACTTTTTCTAGTTACGAGGCTCTAGCCTCGTAATTCATATTGACGGCTCCAGCCGTCTAAAATAGGGTTTTCTTACTTCTATGCCTCAACGCACTTTTATAGACGGCTAGAGCCGTCAGTTTTGATTACGAGGCTGGAGCCTCGTAACCAGAGAAGAAACTGCCTTTATTGTGTTTAACTTAGCCCGACGGGGCTTGTAGCCCCGTCGAAACGTTTTAAAACAGCTTTGCAGGAAAATGCAAGGTTTTATTGTGTTTAAATCAAACGTATGAACGGGTTTACAAAACCCGTCCAGCTAGTACAAAACCCGTCCAGCTAGCGACCCAGCTACCCTCTTATTTCACGATAAAATCAACACGTTATCCATTGCATCAAGGCCTACTTTACGATGGGTTATTAATAAAATACTACTGTCTTTTTTGTATTCAAAGATGGCGTTTAATAGGGCTTTTTCTGTTTTGCTATCGAGGCCTTCTGCGGGTTCGTCGAGTATTAATATCGGTGCGTCTTTTAAAAGTGCGCGTGCTATGGTGAGGCGTTTTAATTGTCCGCCTGAGAGTTTAAGCCCTGCTTCTCCGACCCATGTGTCATAGCCTTTGTCGAGGGTTTGGATAAATTCATGTATTTGGGCGACGCGGCAGACTTGTTCTAATTCTGCATCGCTTGCGTCTCGTTTGGCTAGTAGTAAGTTACGTTTAATGGTGCTATTGAAAAAATGATTTTGTTGGGTGACGACGGAGAAGTATTGGCG
>JALVEA010000399.1 GCA_027008665.1 Thiotrichaceae bacterium
ATTTTACTTTTGAAGCTAACGCCGCAAACACTTGACCCCAACTTGCCACGGTTTTTGTGCTATAAGCGATAGCGTAGCACAAAAAGCGGGGTGAGTTGGGGGTCAATGTGATTTGCCTTGTTAGAAGTTTACATTATTTGCAACGGTAATTGCTCCATAATTTTCTCTTTCTCAAGCTTTACAGAATGCTCATTGATTAGCTCAATATCATTAAGTAAACGTACTAAAGCTCTACCCAAGGCATAAGCCAAATTAACAGGTACAGCATTTCCAATTTGCTTATATTGTGAAGTCAATGGTCCTGTAAATTCCCAATTATCTGGGAATGTTTGTACCCTCGCGTATTCTCTTACAGTTAATGGACGTGTTTCACTGGGATGGCAACGTTCGGTTTGTTTCTGTGCAGGTGAACAAGTTAAAGTTAAACTAGGATCATCCCAAGCTAACCTTCTAGCCATTCCTGTTTTACCACCACCCAAGAAGTAGCTTTTTTTCATATATTCTCTTTGCAGATCATCGGGTAAATCTCTCCAATAACCACCTTCTGGAATAAGTTTGAGTATTTCAGCCTTTCTTTCTGGGTATTTTTGCCCCTCTGATTTTGGAACATCACAATCAAATAGCTCTCCCTTTTTAAGAGCGTCTCTCATTGTCATAATTCTATGGTAAGGAGAGGGCCAATAAAACTTAACAAAATCAGCTAAATCTTTTCTGATACCCACCAATATTAGTCGCTCTCTTTTTTGAGGAACTTGATAGAAAACCGCTTTTAATACTCTAGGTTCAACCAACTCATAACCCAGTTCATCAATGACTGATTTTATTGACTCAAGCGTATTACCGTTATCATGCTTTAATAAACCCCTAACATTTTCAGCAACGATAACTTTTGGATTAGTTTCTTTAACAGCACGGGCAAATTCAAAGAATAATGTTCCTCTGGTATCTTCAAAACCCAACTTTTTACCTGCGTAAGAAAAAGCTTGGCAGGGAAAGCCACCTGAAAGAATATCAATTTTATTATGATATTTAGTAAAATCTATTTGAGAAATATCACCTTCTACAACATTCCATTCTGGACGATTTTTTCTTAATGTATTGCAAGCATGTTTATCTATTTCATTAAGCAATACTGACTCAAAACCTGCCTTCTCCATACCTAAGGCAAGACCACCCGTACCAGCAAAAAGTTCCACTAGCTTATAAGGACGGATTGGTTTTGTTATTAATTCTTCATCCCACTGACTATTGAACAACAGTTGAGCCTGTTCAAAACGCTCAAGTTGTGAACGGTGATAGACACGATAATTATTATTTGGATGACGTTGCGGTTTTAAAGAACCATTATTATCCCAACGTCTCAATGTTTCTTTTGAAATACTCAATATATCAGCAACTTGTGCGATAGAGTAGTAATCTGGAATCATGTTAAAAATCCTTAAACCTTAGTCATGGTTATTATAGGTGTTATTTCCATGACTACAAGCTAAACATTACACATGGTTATTTTATATTCTGTATTTCTTCTGTTGCTGCAAGTTCTTTAATAATTCTCTCAAAATCTTTACTGTAATCAGCTTCTATTGCTACTGAACCAATGATACTTGCTAAGTCAGTATAAAAATCTTCATCACCTGTAAGGCGATGCCAGAACTCCTTGCCGACAATAACAGGATGATGATATTGATTAGTGATTCTCTTGTAATTTGCACTTAAAGCCGATGGTTCGCCGTAGATAACACCAACAACTAGATCTGAATGTGTCACTCGTAAATTATTTGTACGAGCAAGGTTAATAACACTAGAAAAATGACCTGCAATGGTTTCAACATCATCTTTATTGATAGTTTGTGGTCCAAGTTTG
>JALVEA010000400.1 GCA_027008665.1 Thiotrichaceae bacterium
AACATGGTCTATATCTTTGTAAGCAGAGGGAATTTCATCAATAACTCCCTTGTCTTTTCGACATTCTATGCCTTTAGTTAATGTTTCTAAATCAAAGCGATTAAATTGTCGTTTAGCGGCGGTGCGGCTCATTTTTCGCCCCGCGCCATGTGAGCAAGAACAAAATGATGCTTTTGTGCCTTTGCCTCTCACAATAAAGGACTTAGCCCCCATGCTTCCGGGGATAATGCCTAATTCATCACGTTGTGCGCTTATTGCTCCTTTGCGTGTGATAAATACATTTTCTCCGTAATGCGTTTCTTTTTGCACGTAATTATGGTGACAATTTATCGCTTCTTTGGTTGCAATAAAGGGGGGTAGTTCTGTCTGTAAAGATTTAACCACCAAGCGCATCATTTCGCGTCGATTGATCATGGCATAATCTTGCGCCCAGTTAACCGCCTCTACATAGTCATCAAAATATTGTGTGCCATCGTTAAAATAAGCGAGGTCTTTGTCAGGTAAACGACCTAATTGATTACCCATATCCTTCTTCGCTAGGTTGATAAAATATCGTCCGATAGCATTACCAATACCACGGCTACCTGAGTGCAGCATAATCCAAACATCATCATTTTCATCAATGCATAATTCGATAAAATGATTCCCACCACCTAAAGTGCCTAATTGACGACCCCATGTACGGTGAAAATTACGCACCATTTTGGTTAATCCTGCGTGTTTATCCAAAATTAACTGCAAGGGTTTATCCATTGATTTTAAGGTGGATGCTTTGACTTTATCGCGTGGGTGCATATTAAAACCAACAGGTACAGCCGCTTCGATAGCAGTGCGCGAGCGATGTAAACTATCGGGTAAATCACTGCCCTTTAATGAGATACGAACAGCGTTCATACCACAGCCAATATCTACACCAACAGCAGCAGGAATAATGGCATCTTTAGTTGGAATCACTGATCCTACCGTTGCACCTTTACCAACGTGTACATCGGGCATAGCGGCAATATGATGATGAATAAAAGGCAGTTGAGATATATTGCTTAACTGCGTAAGAGACCCGCTATCGACATCATTAGTGAAAATCTTAACGGGTACTTTACCTTTGTTTAAGGTCATTTGAATGGGCATAATATTACCTGATTCTTAATTATTTACAGTCGTTTAGTGCAAAAACTATCCTAGACTGTCACGTTCTTTATTATCTTCAGGCATGAAAAAACCCTGAAGGCGAGCGCCATTCAGGGTTTTATCCACGTAAAAAGCTGTGTGGTAAATTTACTGAGCGACGCGATGTCTCCCAGTAAATAAATACATAGGAGAGTTAGCTTATGATTCCGTTATTGCGTTTGAACATTTAAATCTCCTATTAAAATAATGTGGCTAAATATCTTGCTTAAAAAGAGTAAGAAACAAGCTGTTTTTGAAAAGTTGATGAATTATGCCGATAAAAAATTACTATTGTCAAGTATTTTTTATCCGTTTTAAAAAGCTAAAAAGGGCTGGTAAATATGATTCTTTTTTAATTTTTATTGGCTATTTTTTGGGAATGGAAATATTGTATTGTCTGTAAATTTTTAAGAAATTCCTTAAAGTTGAAGGCTTGATAGAAAACTAAATTATGACAGAAAAAATAATCATTACTTGTGAAAATATTAGTAAACGTTTTAAAGAGGGTAAATTAGATGTTGAAGTGCTTAAAGGGGTTAATCTTAAGGTTAAGGCAGGGGAGAGATTAGCGATTGTTGGTAGTTCAGGGAGTGGAAAAAGTACCTTATTGCATATTTTAGGCGGCTTGGATTTACCGACCGAGGGTGAGGTAAATATTTTAGGTAATAATATAGCTAGACTTAGCGATGCTGATC
>JALVEA010000401.1 GCA_027008665.1 Thiotrichaceae bacterium
CAAGGCTCAAAAGCCATTAAAACATCATCTAATCTAATACAAATTGATTGCCAAAAACTATCCCGCATCGACAGCGCAGGCATCGCCTTATTTATCAGTTGGCAACGCCACAGCGAACAAAATAATAAAAAACTACAACTCATCAACCTACCCCAACAAGCGATTTCACTGATTAAAGCCAATAAATTAGATAATTTTTTTTTCATAATTAACCCCCCCCAAAAACTTTAGCTTATACGAGTGATAAGTTAAAACTTGTGCTATTAACAAACCCTAAGCTAGAATAAAATTTATTCCCCCCCCGAAATAGTTTTTTCAAATGCTAAAAAAATGGCTTAAAACAAAATCGAATGTTAAATGATGAGCTTGAAAGTTTTGAAGAAGTAGCGATAAGAATCCGTTAGTATTTATGTCGCTGACAAATTGAAATATTTTTTAAGATATTGAAAAGTGGCAAAGCTGCTTACCTTCTTTTTCATCGACAGCCTCCACCCGATACACCCCCAACAATCAATGAAAAGATTCTGCATTAACTATTCAAATTCATGATGGGGTGATTCCAAAGCAAAGATATGGGTAACGATATGATCCATGATCCTACATATTTTGTTCAATTTTCCTTATTCTCCTTCAATGGCAACAATATCCCCACGTAAACTATTAGGATAGGCTTGTGTAATTTTAATATCGACAAATTTGCCTATCAAATCCTTGGAGCCTTTGAAATTGACGCTACGGTTATTTTCTGTTTTACCTGAAACTTCTTTATCACTGCGTTTTGATAAGTTTGTGACTAATACGGTTTGCACTGTGCCGACCATTGCTTGGCTAATTTCGGCGCTCATTTCTAAAATACGGGTTTGTAGGCGTTTTAAACGTGCTTTTTTAACCTCCATTGAAACATTATCAGCAAAAGATGAGGCGGGTGTTCCTGGGCGTTGGCTGTAGATAAAGCTGAAGCTGTGATCAAAACCAATCTCTTCAATCAGTTTCATGGTCGCTTCAAAATCCTCATCCGTCTCTCCAGGAAAACCGATAATAAAGTCAGAGGACATACTGATATTAGGGCGTATGGTGCGTAATTTTCTAATTTTTGATTTGAATTCGGCGGCCATGTGCCCTCGCTTCATAGCAGCGAGTATGCGATCAGAACCACTTTGTATTGGCAAATGTAAATGATTCACTAATTCGGGTACATCTGCGTAAACTTGGATTAAACTATCGCTAAATTCAACAGGATGAGAGGTGGTGTAGCGAATACGATCAATGCCATTAATGGCAGCCACGTATTGAATTAATATGGCAAGGTCGGCGATATCACCATCGTGCATTTTACCGCGATAGGCATTTACATTTTGCCCTAATAAATTCACTTCACGCACACCTTGTTCCGCTAAGGTGACGATTTCAGCTAAAATATCATCAAAAGGACGTGATATTTCTTCGCCACGGGTATAAGGAACAACGCAGAAGGTGCAGTATTTGGAACAACCCTCCATAATAGAAACAAAGGCAGTTGGGCCTTCGGCTCTGGGTTCAGGTAAATGATCAAACTTTTCAATTTCAGGAAAAGAGATATCAACTACTGCCTTTTTACTATTTTTTGCTTCTTTAATCATTTCGGGTAAACGATGTAGGGTTTGAGGACCAAAAACCACATCAACCGAGGGGGCGCGTTTGCGTAATGCTTCGCCTTCTTGACTCGCAACACAGCCTCCAATACCAATAATGACATTAGGATTTTTATCTTTAATTATTTTCCAACGTCCAATTAGTGAAAACACTTTTTCTTGTGCTTTTTCACGAATAGAACAGGTATTTAATAATAAAACATCTGCTTTCTTGGGGTCAT
>JALVEA010000402.1 GCA_027008665.1 Thiotrichaceae bacterium
GTGGACAGTTTTAACTCACTTAATTGCGGAGATAAGGCCTCTTTAATGGACTGACACCACAAACGCATCTGCGCCGCACTAGGTCTATTTCTATAAATAGGATCTAGCAAAGCACGAATAAAATCAGCAATAGAACGGGTAATATATTCACTATTTTGTAATTCACCAGACAAAGCTGATATTTTAGTAGCATAAGCATCAGCATATTCTTCATCAAAACGAAATTGAAGTTCTTCTAATAAATCATTATATTCTGCATCAGTGAGTCCACCTAGCGAGCCAATCATGCCTGTATTATTATCATCCAACATTTGAATATGTTGGCTAAATAAATCTTTTTCGCCTAGTTTTTGCTGTGCTTCACTTTGCTTTCCGCTAAATAAATAATAAAACACACTACCTAGTGCATACATATCGCTATGCGTGCCAATAGCATAGGAATTTTTACCCGCATTAATCCGAATCGGCAATACCTGCTCAGGTGCAGCACTCTCCGCAGAATAAGAATGCGTCCCCGTTTCCTCATCAATGATTGTCTCACGCACAATACCAAAATCAATCAGACGAATATCCCCCTTATCAGTCAGCATAAGATTAGAAGCCTTCACATCCCGATGCACAAAGCGCGAACTCCCCGTACTAAAAGAATGCGTCGCCTCAAGTGCAATCGCAGCCTGCTCAATCCATTTTAAACATTCAGAAAATAAAACAGGAATCGGTTTATCTTTCGGATAAGGAGGCATTTTATCAGCCAAGGTATGCTTATATAACGGCATCACCCAAGCTGGCAATTGACCATAACGATCATCATCAATCATCCCTGAATCCAAACAAGGCACAATAAACACCTTACGGGTATTAGGAAGACTTTGAATAAAATCAATCTCACTTTGCAAACGCAACCTCAGATTATCCACCATCGTCTGCGCCAGATACTCCGTATGCCCCTTGCCATCTTTTTTAGCAGTCAACACCGACTTCATCGCCAACTCTTTATCATCACGATGACGACGCACCTTCCAAACACTCGCCTGCCCACCTTTACCCAAGGGACTAATAACAGTATAGGTTTCTTTCTTTAAGCTAATTATTTTATTTTTCATAGATTTTATCGGGATAGATAAGGGGGTTGTAAAAAATTAGCCAACAGTATAACCGAGAGCCATATTAAAAAGAATAACAGCCCTTTAAAATCCTATGAAAGTTATTTCATGCACCCTCCTAATTTGAAACCGAGTGCGTTAGCCTTGTCTAGTGGGGCTTAAACAGTATTGAGGAAAAACCACCGATTCAAGAAATTATTTATATGAAAACTCAGCACAACGGGGTATTTACCCCGTTGGAACGTTTTAAAAAAACCTTGTAAGAAACTGCTTTTCTTGTATTTAAGCCAAATGTATAGACGGGTTTACAAAATCCATCCAACTAAACCGTTGCGGATTCTTAGTTATATCTGCCTGCTTTATCAGGATCTACTGAAAAATAAAGATAAAAACGGTACTATCAGCATCCCACTTTAATGATGCTGATTTATCCAAAGAAACCCTACAATTAGAGGAAATTCGAGAAATGTTAGCAGAACGAATTAAAAAATGGCCCGAAAAATGGCTTAAAGAAGGCGAAGCCATCCGTGAGGCTAAAGGTAAAGCAGAGCTGTTAATTGATCTTCTCAAAAAGCGTTTTCAGCCATTAAGCAAAGCACAGCAGGATGTAGTTTATTCCCTAAAAAGTGAGGTGATTATCTCTGTAATAGAATACCTGTTTCAAGCAAGCTCGCTAGATGAAATTTTTGAGTATATTAATACGCTTAAGACTAGATAAGAGTCATATAACAAAAACATTCAGGAT
>JALVEA010000403.1 GCA_027008665.1 Thiotrichaceae bacterium
TCACCCGTTACCACGGCGGTAGAACCAAACCCCATCCGAGTGAGAAACATTTTCATCTGTTCAGTGGTCGTATTTTGCGCTTCATCCATAATAATAAATGAATCGTTTAAACTCCGTCCTCGCATATAAGCAAGTGGTGCAACTTCAATCACGTTCTTTTCAATTAAACGTTCTACTTTTTCAAAACCCAACATTTCATATAAAGCGTCATACATAGGACGCAAATAAGGATCAACTTTTTGTGATAAATCACCGGGAAGAAAGCCCAATTTTTCACCCGCTTCCACCGCAGGACGTACTAAAATAATCCGTCGCACTTCATCACGCTCTAAGGCCTCTACTGCACAGGCAACGGCTAAATAGGTCTTTCCCGTTCCCGCAGGACCAATACCAAAGGTGAGATCATGCTTTTGCATATTGCTGATATACTGATTTTGATTCGGCCCACGCCCACGAATCATGCCACGCTTAGTACGGATTGTTCTGTAAACAATCTCCTTTTCATCCGCATCATCAAGACTAGACTCTTGCAAATACAAATGTAGTTTTTCAGGGGAAAGGGTTTCGGATCTTGTGACATCATAAAGCTCCTTAACCAGGTTAATCGCTACCTGAATTTTAGCTGGAAGACCGCTGACTTTAAAATCATGCCCGCGATTGGCAATAATGACATCAAGACGTGTTTCAAGTTGACGTAGATGCTGATCAAATTGACCTGAAAGGTTCATTAAACGTTCATTGTCGATGGGTTCTAACTTAAATTCGACAATACTCTGTTTGCTATCGGCTACAGTGAGAGTGTCCAAAAATTTTTTAGCTCCTTGAGAAAGAAAATCGTTTTAAAGTTTGAGTATAACCTAGTAAATTAAGTAGCACAAAATGTACTAAGAGACTAAGGAGACTTAGCCTAGGCTGGGTATTCATTGATCATGATTTGCAGGGTGGATAAGCGATAACGAATCCAACAAAATCAACATGTTGCAGTGGATGCGTTACACTTATCCACCCTACGATAATATTAGGCTTATGCGTGAAGAGCTTATTTAGAACGTAAAATATAACCTGCAATACAATATTCTAAACGCTCTTCTCGATAAACCGTTTCATTGTAAGTGGCATAGGCACTAACGGTTCTACACCATGCTTGTTGCGGTCTTTTGTCTAACTGCCATTGACTGGCCTTATCATTATGCAAGATTGATATTTCTTGTTCGCAATGGTTATCAATGCGTCGTTGTGCTTGGCGTATTGCTAAATTGGCATATTGTTTACAGTAACGTTCAAATCGAGGGTCTTTATAACTGATACCATACAGCCTATTGGCTCGTCTTAAAAAACGGTTATAGCCTTTAGTATGAATAAATCGACGTTTAGGTGGTCGTTGTATTGTTTCAGGTTCATTACTATCGACGACAATATCATTATTCGGTTCATAACGGGTTGAAGAGGAGTGTTGTATTATTTCAGGTTCATTATTATCAATAATAACGGAAGTAGAATTGACAGTAATAGTGGGGGGTTCTTCTATGATTTCTACTGCAGGTGGCTGTTTAGAAATTAAGGGCGTTTTTTTTCGTAAGGCGATATAAACAATTTTATCTTTCTTAGAAAGAAGCACCGTTTTTTTTACCGTTTCATAGCCTGGAGCGGAAATCTCTAGGCGATAATTCCCCTCTTTAAGCAATATTCCATCTTCATAACTCGGTTTAATATTCATAATCTTAACCGTTGCATTATGAGGGGTTGTTTTAACCGTTAGAGTATATTGACTTGGAGGCAATGTAAATTGACTCCGTGCGTAAATGCTTGTTAAAGGCAAACCTAAACTTAAACTGAGTAAAAAGATAAGAATAAATAAACGCATTGGTTTTTTCCTTTCGTAATTTGAAGATAACTTAATGGTCTTTCTAAGATACAATCTTTTGAATATTCATTACTCATCCTAAACTAACTAATTTCCTTTTCATATTAATCCTTACTCCGTTCTTGCTTCTGCAACCCAACTCCCTACCATTGCTAACACCAATGTCATCACCCCAATTGCTACAAGGTGACTATTACCTGCGGATAACCATGTCATAGGCTGTCCCATAATCGGCAATAAGCCAAGTACATTGCCCCAAGATATCATCCAGTGTAATAAGTGTACCCATGTGAGTCCAAAGAGGATATTACTAAGAATATTATGGGCAGCGTAAAGTTCTTGATTGCGTTGCCGTTGTGCTAGGCGTTTGGATATTTCAAACATAATAGCAATCCATAATAACTGTAGACTAAGCAATAATAAGCCCATTGCCGCTCCAAAATGATTCATTAAAAAGGCGGCAATAAAATCATCTTGTACAGCAGGGATTAGCATACTAGAGCCATTATTCCCAAACCAACCCGTACCGAACCAGCCTCCTTGTCCAACACGTACTAATGAATTAAGTAATTGCGAGGCAGCTTCAGGATAAAGCTCAGGATTCGCCCAAATGCGTAGTCGTTCCGCTTGGGGGATACTGCTATCATAATCGGGTGGATGTTGATAAAACCACAATGCAAACCCAACCATAATCGCAAGGGGTAATAAAATAGTAACGCCTCGGACAGTCCACGTAAACACAGGCATTTTACGCACAGGATGGGGAATCGCACGCCATAAAAAAGCCGCCATCAACGCCATTACAATCAAAGTCGGCGAATAATCATGTACACCCACAGCAATTAGCAAACTAACAATAATAAAGGCAAATAAAACCCATAAAAATAAAATAATACGTGCAACGGGGTTTTCACGATAATAGCGTGAGTTAATACTTCTTAACATTTTTAAATGCCATAAAGCATGGGCAGCTATGACAATAATCAGTAGTTTCGCTATTTCAACGGGCTGAATACCCCAAATTCCCTGTTCTGTGCCAATTGCAAACTGCATTAATAATAAAAAGACCACTATGCCAATGAGTGTCGCTTTAATCCATAATATAACCTTGCTTTGATGGCGAATAAATAACAACCAAATACCATTAAGTGCTGCCAAAGGGGCTAAAGCAAGCAAAGCAATGGTATTAGTGACTAAAGAAACAATAAAGACATTGCCAGAGGCATATTTTAACCAGCGCGTATTATCTGCACCTGCGGCAAGTTGCGTTAAGGTCAATGTGCCAATAGCAGCGATTAATAAAGCCACAAACCACAGCCAACTCGTCATGCCTTTTAGTCTACCTTGCAAGGCAAGTAATACGGTTGCCCACAAAGCACTCAGCCAAAGAATAACCAACCCTGTTCCTAAATCACCCCGCCATGCAAATGCTGCCCAAATCAGTGCAAAACTAAAACCAGTAAAAACAAAGAGTGAACCGACCCTTGAGCGTCCTCCTTCCAATGTATTTTTCCAACGTTGAACAACAAAGAAATAAACAATAGCAACGAACACCAATATTCCAGCTAATAATAAAGAACGTAGCGAAAACGGTTTAACCGTCACGCTATTGCCAATCCAGCTATCTTGCTGATAAACAGGAATAATCCCCTGTTCTGCCATTTCTTTAAGACGTTGCTTTTCTTCATCCGCCTTTTTTAATAAGGCCTCACGCTCCTCCTTTGTTTTAGCATCATCTACCGTATACACCTGAAAAACCTGTTGATTCGCTATGGGCTTTAAGGTCAGTATTTTTGGATTTGCACCTAAGGAATAATGAGTACGCCCTAAAATAAGCCGTTTTACCTTGCCCTCCTTTCCCTCAATTGGCAGTGTTAGGTATTTTAAATCCTGCTTTTTACCACCGCGCTGAATAAAAACACGGCTAGGCTCAGAACCAGGACCAATCCAATAATGGCCATTTTCCCAATAAAAACGTATCGAATCAGGCTGTAAATCCGTTTGATTCCAACGTGTAGAGCAATGGACTTGTCCCCCAAGGGTAAATAAACGTAAGGTATTTTGTGGGTTATACTCACGTATTTTCCAATGAAACCAATCAGAAAAACCACCTAAAACACGTCGTAAGCCCTGCCTCTCACAAGCGGCATAGCCTGATTTATTATCAACTAACAACTCTGAACCATTCCAAACAGCGGTTTGTTTTCTATTTAGATCATATAAAACCAATTGATCATCTGCCCGCTTAACCTGAATTTTAAAAGTATTAAATTGCAAAATATCACCCGCTTGCAATGTCGAGCGACGCAAATAACGAGTATTTACCTCAGTCGTTTTAATATCCACTCGTTTACTATTAGAAACATTTTTCAATAACCACTGCTGATTAATATAGCTAATACTTAAATGCTCCTTTTCAGCCGAATTAGCCCCTCGATGCTGACCTAACTCCTGCCAACCTAACGTCACCCCTTGAGAACTCGGTTTCACCTGCACATAATCAAGCCGTTTAACCTCAGGTGCGTTTTTAATAAGGCTAAAACCTAAAAATGCAAAAAGAAGCAGGAGCAATAAGGTAAAAAATAAAGGTTTTAATGTATTGATTAATTCGGATAAGCGCATTGGCTAATATTCCTTATATGTCGATCTATAATACTTATTCGTATGACTTTTTTACTTTAAAATAACACAAATATTTCTTCTTAAAAAAAAGCTTATGATGACACAATACCCGAAAATCAAGCCACTTCTCAAGGAGAATACATTCATAAGAGAGAATTTTTTCCAACCTCGTAATTCATCTCGACGGCTCCAGCCCTGTAGAAAGAATTCATCTCTTTTTAGGTTATGAGGCTGGAGCCTCGTAACTAGAGAAATATATTTAATGCTCTTTATTGCTATTGAACAAATGACGATATGCTGTCGGCTGGCGATGCGCGAATAAATTAGTGTTGAATTTTAGCTTTGTGCAATGCGCATCTTAGCCGACCTACCGCGCTCCATACGGGCTACCTTGCTTTATTTTGGAATCCATTTTTTACGTAATGTTTCATGAAAACTATCTTCTAGTCCTGTAGATTCTCTTAACTGTAACAAAATTTTATTAATCGGTTCACGTAAAGGCGACTTCTGTGGGAAAACAATGCCATAATTTTGAGCGTTAAAAATAGCGGGCAGCACATAGAAAATACTCTTCTTTTCTTTCTTATTGATCTTACCCGCAAGATAAGAAAGTCGGGGACCATCATGGACTAATGCTTCAACATTCTTTTCGCGCAATAATTTCATCCCTTCTTCGATACTCTTTACGGGAACAACATTTGCGCCGATGGCTTCTAAATATTGACGAGGTGCGTCTGTTGCGACAGCAGCTACCCGTTTATTAGGTAAATCTTTTTCAGACTGAATATTACCAACAATTGCCTGCGATGTAAGTGCAGCGGTAACAACTGCGGTCATAATGCTCATTGCAATAAGACCAATTAAATGCCATGAAAGATCGATAACACGCGCTAACCCCTTACTTTGTGGTGTCTCCCATGTTACTAGCATCGTAATCCCCCACCATAAGGTCTCATAAATTCCTTTAAAATAACCACGAGGAAAGAAATGATCTCCCGACATTCTATCAACTAATAAACGAAGATGAATCGTAATTAACAACATAATCAGTAGCCAGCCTAAGACTTCCCACGACAATAGTTTCTTTAACTCAACGACTAAAATATTTAATGGATTGCTGTTATTATTTTCTGCCGAAACCATAATCTGCAATCCCGTTTCATACATGGAATTGGAAAAATCAACCAGCTTCTCGCGTTCTGAAGAAACTGTAATTGCAGCAATACCAAGATCTATCTTAGACTCATAAGCACTATTGATAATATCGGGTGTGGTGTCATGGTAAATCCATTCTGTTTTTCGCCCTAGTGATTCCGCAAGCTTATTCCACAAGTCAATACTAAAACCAATCGGATGACGCTCTGATTCAGGCAATGATTTATCGTACATAACCCAAGGTTCACTCGGTTTAATACCCACTTTTAAAGGTACATCTGATGATGTATCTTTTGCCAAGGTAGAGAATGTTATTAGGATTAAGTAACAAGCAAAGAGAGATAGAAAGAAGGGGCGAGAAAGCATTTTTAACATATTATCGTCCTTAGTACCATGATTTTTTATTAATCAAAAAATGTATAAATTATAATCACAATTACCTCAAGATACCATTAAAACAACCGTATCGATTTTGAAATATCTTCTTAAATTCAAGTGATTAAGTGTATAACGATATTTTTTCCTAGTTTCCCTAGTTACGAGACCCCAGAGGCTGTGAAAGTATTCTAGGACAAAAAAAATTCTTGATAGTAATCATTAATTTTACTCTGACCCCAATTACTCAGGTTGTTTTTTCTCTACTATTATTTGTGTAGCCAATCCTATTGCTAAAAATGTACCCATTTTTTCTTTCCTCTAATATTTTTTTAACATTTCTCTAACAGTATCAATAGAAAGATCAGCAATCTCGGCAATCATTTGATGATCAAAATCTTGTTTAGCTAGTTTCTTAACAAGTTTTACTAATTTCAAATGGTTATTTTGACGCTCTTGCTCAATACCTTCCTCACGACCTTGCTTAATACCTTCCTCACGCCCGCGAATTTTACCAATGACATAGGTGGATTGATACAAACTTGCTTGATGATGCAACTCGGTTTGATATTGTTCATAGCGCAGTTTTTCCTCATTCGACATTTTTAAATAATCCAATGTTTCTTTTGCCTTATGCAATCCTTTAGCAGTAAAGTCATCTTTTATTTCTTCATTCTTTAAAAAATAAATCCACTGATCAAGCTTATCTTTAGCAACATCATTAAAGTTTTTTACCTTGATAAGATAATATTCAGGGTATATTTTTTCTACTGAGCTGGTCTTATAAAGCTTTTTTTGCTCTATATTTAGCTTTAGGCGAGCCTTATTGTGCATACCAATAAAACTAGTCGTGCCTTTATAGATATAATCATCACCATCACCATCACCAAAGTCAAAATAGAGAATATTGACTGAAATGACCTTGCTAATGCTAGCATAAGCTTCGCTTTCTTGAAGATGTTCTATTATTGCCTTACTGGAGGCATAAAGAATACGGTGTAAATAGTCCAACTCACGACTGTATTGAATTTCAATAAGAATCAGCTCATTATTTGAATCCTTGACTTTAATATCAAGCCGATTGAACTTGTCTTTTACACTATCTTTATTACTCTCGCTTTCTAGTACTTCGATGATTTTAATATCTTCAAATAATAGCTCAGATAAAAAACCTTCTAAAATGTCAAAGTTTGCTTTACTACGCAAAATGCGTTTAATTGCCCAGTCAAAACTGACTAATTTTCGTTTCATTGCTTATATGCTCCTTTGATAGACATTCAGATATTAAATTTCTTCGGAATCGAGTGCTTTAGCCTCGTCTGGCGAGGCTAAAGCCACCGATTCCAGAAATTATTTATGTGAATAACTAGAGATAAGAAAAGTGTAGCATATACATTAAATTACACCTGACAATTGTTGTCTATACTTGGCAGAGGCTACTAAAGAGGTAGGTATGACGATATTAACAATACTTCGGACAATTAATTTAGATAAGTAGAAAAAGCGAGAGCCTCCCCCAATTGTA
>JALVEA010000404.1 GCA_027008665.1 Thiotrichaceae bacterium
TTAAATTAATCTCTATTTTTTTATGTACAGGACGTGTGATCTCTCCATCTAATAAATCAAAACCACTGCCAATATCAATCACAACCCCTCCTCTTTGTTTTATCCAGCTACAATATATTTCTGCCCAAATACCTGCACCGACTAAGCATAAAATACCTTGCATATTATTAGGCAATTTTTTTTGTACTGCCTCTAAAAAATCAGGTGTATTAGAAAGTTGGCTTTTATTTGTTTGACCTATGTGAATTAAGGAAAAATTTGATTTTGGATATTTATTTTTTAGTTTTACTAGAATATTTTTTCTATTATTAATAATAATAATTTCATTAGCACAGGATAGAAGTTCTGGCAAGTATTTCAATATAGAAAAATATAAATGTGCAGATGCTAGTATTTTATTGTGAAAGGTATTTTGATGGGCAAGCTTTAACATAAAATCTATAGCACGCCAATGACCTGATATGCCTCGATAGTCATTTTTAAACATTTTTTCTAAACTTTCAATGGTAGGGTTTCCTGCTCGCCAAAGTCCAATAATACCAATAATATCAGCTTGCAATAATGCACTAAACATCATTTCCTGTAAGCAAAGCATTGTGCTTGTATTTAAATTAAAAGTATCTTGTTGCATAGAGCATATTTTTTTAAATACATACTGATTTAAATTAGGCGTTTTTGGGTAAGCATTGAATGAAAGAATATTTGCTTCACCATCACCAATGCGTATAACAGAAAGAGGAATTTTCTTTTTTAATGCTATCTTGATTCTATCAATAATATCATGGCTAAAGGGGTCAGCTATTATATTGAGTCCTAAGGAATGATAACTATTTTGTAGTTGTAAGGGGGCAAGGTATTCAGGATGGGAATGAATAGAGCATAGAATTTGCTTGAGTTCTGTTTGAGGAAGGCTCATAGGCGATGATGGATAAGTTGTAAGGCATCTACCGCAATATATTGATTTTGGTGGATGCGCTATCGCTTATCCACCCTACAAATCACGATTGGTGAAGGTATTAATTATAGGATAAGCGGCTATTTTTTGAATCCTATTTCCTTAAGAGTTTTTTCTATCTTATCTTTTAACTCTTTTTGTATTATCTTAAGGGCAGGAATATAGACGGTTGCATCCTTTCCTATATTAAATTTTTTCGTATATTCTTCAAGTTCAGCTTGTATAAATTTGCTTTTCTCAATGTTAATCAGTTGTTCTTTGACGGATTCAAAAGGTTTAGTTGATTGTTCTTTTCGCTCTAATAGTTTAATTAAATGGAAACCAAAACGTGTCTTGATAATTTCACTAAGATCTCCTGGTTTTTTAAGTGCAAAGGCAGCTTTCTCGAAAGCGGGAACCATTCTGCCTCGTGAGAAGAAATTTAATACCCCACCAGAGCTAGCATTTGAGCTATCATCAGAGTATTTTTTAGCCGCTTCTGCAAAGTCAAGGCCGTTTTCGATTTCTTGTTTGATTTTTTGTAGTTGCTGACGTTTCTTTTCTAGTTGTTCTGTATTATCCCCTTTGGTTTTAAGAAGAATATGAGCTGCTTTTATTTTTTCTTTGATAATAAACCGTTCAGGATGGGCTTTGTAAGCCTGCTCCGCTAATAATACAATGTCTTTTGGTGGTGTAATCTTGCTTTTTTGCAAGCGTATGAGTTCACGGCTAAGAATATTTTGCCTACTATTATTAATTTTCCATTGAATTAATTTGTCTTTTGTTAACCCTAGCTTGATTGCTTCTTGTTCTTTTTTCTTTAAGATCAATTTATCCACAATTAGCCCTCTTAAATAGTCAGGCTTATTTGCTATTTTACGCTTTTGTTTAAATGTCATA
>JALVEA010000405.1 GCA_027008665.1 Thiotrichaceae bacterium
ACAATACCATTATATTGCCAATAACCCACATAAAGCAGGCAAAAAAGAAGAGCTAAATAATGCCAAAGATAATAGTTATTACAGTAAGGTACATCAAAAATACCACCCTAAACTGCGTAAATTTATCAAGACATTTGCCTATGATGATCTATTTTTAATTGATAAAGATAGTAAAAATATTATCTATAGTACTTATAAAGCCCCCGATTTTGCGACAAGTTTAAATAATGATATTCAAGCTCAAAGCACTCTTGCCTATGCCGTCAATGCTATTCTTCGCAGTCCAGACAAAGGTAAGGTAACGGTAGTTGATTTTAGCCCTTATATTTCATCGGCGGATTCACCTGCCTCATTTCTTGCTACTCCTGTTTATAATGGCAATAAATTTATTGGTATCTTAGCAATGCAGATCTCAATTGATCAAATTACCACCATTATGAATGCTAATCGCTCATGGCGCGAATCTGCTCTAGGTGAAACAGGGGATGTATATTTAGTTGGACCTGACTATAAAATGCGTTCTAATTCGCGTTTTGTATTTGAAAATAAAGAAAATTATATTAAAAATTTGAATAATGTGGGTGTGGATGCGGCAATCACTAAAAAAATAGCTTCCTCTGGGCGTACCGCTTTGGTACAGCCTGTTGATACGATTGCCAGTCGTGCGGCTCTAAAGGGCGAAACAGATATTAAAACCATCACTAATTATCAGGGGCATGAAGTATTAAGTGCCTATCAACCTGTAAAAATTCCTGGATTAAACTGGGCAATCCTTGCAGAAATTAATAAGGACGAAGCCACTCAACCTGTGGTGCAGTTTCAAAAGAGATTATTAATTTCAGCCGTTATTCAAGCTGCCCTTATCTCTTTCTTTTCTTTATGGCTAGCAGGGCGTTTTATTAATCCGATTAAAAGCCTTATTGCAGCAGCAAAGCGTGTTCATGAGGGTGATACAAAAACACCGATTAATCTAGAGCGCAATGATGAGTTTGGTGAGTTGGCCCATTCTTTTGATGATATGCGAAGCAATATTCACACCCAAAAAAATAGCATTATCAAATGTGAAAAAGCATTGGATAAATTACTTCTTAATGCCTTTCCTGTTGAAATTGGTAAGCGTTATATGCAAGGAGAAAAGAATATTGCTAATAGTTATCAAAATGTTGCTATTTTATACACTGCACTCAAAGGGCTTGAGGAATCAGTGAATGGTCTTGATGCGACGGAAGCGATTGCTCGGTTAAACGAATTGATTGATGCCTTTGATGAAGCGGCTCAAATTCACGATATAGAGCGTATTACAACTGTTGGTGATTCCTATTTGGCAGTGTGTGGGTTAACTAATCCACGTCTTGATTATGCTGCTCGCTGTGTTGCTTTTGGATATGCACTGTTTGAGATTATTGATCGTTTCAATATTCAATATGGAACGGAATATAAATTACGCATAGGTATTAGTGCAGGTGATGTCCATGCAGGTGTAGTCGGTAATCATAAGGCAGTTTATGACTTATGGGGAGAGACATTAAATATCGCTAGTAGAATCCGCTATACCGCTGAATTAGGCGGTATGCGTATTAGCCAACCTGTATATGAGCAATTAACCGATACCTCTCTCTTTGAGGAGTGTGATTTAATCAATATGCGTGGGGTAGGCAAGATTGTAACTTATGAATACCGTCATATACCTGTTACCCAGCATTCTGCTAATGAGCAAGGATAGGTATCTATTATGATTGAAACGATTCTTAAACAGTCTTGGGCGCACTGGGGATTTATCCTTCTTTTCGGAATGCCACTGGCATTATTAATCTCAACCGAGATTATGCATCT
>JALVEA010000406.1 GCA_027008665.1 Thiotrichaceae bacterium
GGGATACCAAATATCAGCATGATCAGGGAATTGAATCTGTAATTTTTTTTTATTCCAAAGCTTATATAACGCTCGCACCCAACCTGTATTGAGCCAGAGATGCAAAAAGGCTAATTCTCTTTCAGGTTTGCCTTTTGGATTGATTCGACGACAAGATGTGATGCCAATCTGAGGATGTTGTTGTGCAAAATGGAGCATTGCATCAATGGCTTTGCTTTGAGTTAAGATTACATCGGGGTTTAAAAATAATAAATACTCACCTTTTGCGTGATCTGCCCCTAGATTACAGCCATTTGAAAAACCATAATTGCCTGTATTTGCAATGAGTTTAATCTGTGGGAATTGTTGTTGAAAGCGATCAAACTGTCCATCTTGTGAGTCATTATCTACCACAATAATTTCATAATCTAATGCAGGTGGATGCTGTTGAAAGGATTGCAGGCATTTTTTTAGCACTGACCAGCTTTTGTAATTCACACTAATAATGGAAAGGGTTGGATTATTCATTGTTTTGCTATCCAATAATCGCTTCTTTGCCTGCTTGAGGTTGATTAGGGACATTCAAAGCGAGTAGTAGTGATACAACCGCCATTGCTGCACCGATGTAAAAAACAAGCGTTGGTGATTGCATCCATAATACACCAAAGATAACGGGAATAACGACTGCGGCAATATGGTTAATGGTAAAAGATACCCCTGCTGTTGAGGCAATATCCGCAGGATCAGCTATTTTTTGGAAATAGGTTTTTTGTGCAATGGCCATTGCAAAAAAGAGGTGATCAAGAATGTATAAAACTATTGCAATATTTGAATTTTCTACCAGTGCGTAACCCGTAAAAATGGCAATTAATCCTAGATATTCAATAATTAATGCACGGCGTTCGCCAATAATACCGATCAGTTTGCCAATACGTGGGGCTAAGAAAATATTAAAAACAGCATTGACTAAAAATAACAAAGAGACTGCGCCGACACCAAAGCCGAATTTTTCTACCATTAAAAAACCTGCGAAAACAACAAAAATCTGTCGTCTAGCACCGCCCATAAATTGCAAAGCATAGTAGAGCCAATAGCGTTTTCTCAAAATAATTTTTTTATGTTGATAGACTTTTTCAGGAAAATGGGGGAAATAATGCCAACTATAAAAGGCGATGAAAATGGAAATACTGCCCCCTAGTAGGTAAATCCATTTGAAATCAAGCTTTAATTGTTCAAATAGAATCCATACCAAGGTAAAGGCAATAATAGAAGCGATTGATTTTGCAGCAATGATTTTTCCAAAAAACTCAGGTGCTTCCTTTTTATCTATCCATTGTAAAGACAGGGAGTTTTGTAGTGTCTCAAGGTAATGAAAGCCAATCGACATTAAAATAGTAGTGAGATAAAAGCCGATAGCCACAGGATAAAACCCTGTTAATAGCGTCCCTAACCCTAATATAATTAAGGAAATGTATGCCATACGTTGTTCACGTATCAGCAGTAGGACAAAGATTAAAGTAAAGGCTAAAAAACCAGGGACTTCGCGCAAGCTTTGTAATAGACCAATTTCAGCTCCTGTAAAATGAGCACGTTCAATCGCAAAATTATTGAGTAAATTAACCCAGATAGCAAAGCTCATAGCAGAGCCAATGGAAATTAATAGCAACAGAAACTGAGGGGATTTTTTTTTAATTAGCATGGTGTCTTTTCTATAGATGGCGTTGGAGTATAGCAGAAATACTTTATACACAATACAATTGCAAATACTGCTTGCTTGGAGCTTCTTAAGTCTTTATGCATATCAAATCAATTGAGTGGAGTATACTGCTGGTATAAAATTAATTTTATTTAAAATCATTGGTTTAATAGACAAAGTATGGCTAAAATAAAAATAGCAAAATTAAAAACGAATCGTCTTATCCTGCGTCAATGGTGTGATGCTGATTTTCTTCCTTTTGCAATGCTTAATGCGGATGCAAAGGTTATGGAATATTATCCTCAAACTTTGAATGAATCTGAAAGTAATGCAATGGCAAAGAAACTAAAACAGCTTATCAAACAAAAGGGGTGGGGCTTATGGGCTGTAGAAGAGCAAGCAACAGGTCAATTTATTGGTTTTGTTGGTTTGCATGAGCCTGTTTATGATTTACCAGTCGCCTTGCCATGTGTAGAAATAGGTTGGCGATTGGCTCATTCGTATTGGGGAAAAGGCTATGCCAGCGAAGCGGCGCGTATTGTGTTGAAATTTGCTTTTACTGAGCTAAAGTTGAAAGTTGTTTATTCTTTTACCTCTGTGATTAATAAAAAATCAGAAGCGGTTATGAAGCGCTTGGGTATGAAAAATAGCTATCAAAATTTTGCACATCCGATGCTTCCAGAGGGTGATCCGTTAAGTGAGCATCTGCTTTATAAAATGGAATGGCAGTTTTTTAACTCAGAAAAAGTGGGCGAAATATTTTATAGCTGAAAATTAATGCTATGTCAGTTGTTCTATTGTTAAAAACATCATCATTTAATAATGATGTTTTTGTTATAAGAACTCAATTCAGGCTACACTCTCTATCTACTTAAAATTTAAGCAAGGAGAAGCATTTTGACAAAAAAAATTACTATTATAGGGGCAGGTTTTGCTGCTTTAACTGCTATTAAAACATTACGCAAGCGTTCTCAATCGCTTGAAATTACTGTGATTGCGCCTAAAGCAGTGTTTATTTATATGCCCAGTCTTATATGGATTCCATCAGGTAAGCGGAGTGCAGAGGATGTTCGGATTGATCTAACGTCCTTTTTTAGCAAAAATAATATTAAATTTCATGCAGGTACGGTCGAGGCAGTAAAAGATGGAGGTCGTACGGTGGTGACTGAAAAGGGAGAAGTGAGTAATGATGCTTTGCTAGTGGCAAGTGGCGGACGTTTTATTAAAAAACTTGCAGGTATCGAACACGCAATTACTATTTGCGAAGGTATTGATGCGGCTGAAAAAATGCGGGATCGGATTAAAGCAATGCAGGGAGGGACGATTACATTAGGGTTTGGCGGTAATCCTAAAGAGCCTTCTGCGATGCGTGGAGGACCGATGTTTGAATTATTATTTGGTCTGGATACACAATTACGTCAAGAAAAGCGACGTGATCAATTTAAATTGATCTTTTTCACACCGTCTCCAACCCCAGGGAAACGTCTTGGTGCAGGAGCGGTTGATGCTATTTTAGCGGAGATGAAAAAGCGTGATATTGATACCCATCTTGGGCATAAAATAAAATGTTTTGAAAGCAATAAAATAGTGACGGAAGGTGGGGATATTAATACTGATTTAATCATCTTTATGCCAGGTATGACAGGACCATCCTTTATGGCTAATTCGGACTTTCCAGTGAGTAGCGGTGGGCTGATCCAAGCGGATAAATATTGTAAAGTAACTACGATGGAGCATGTTTATGTCGCGGGTGATTCGGGGAGTTATCCAGGCCCTGCTTGGCAACCCAAACAAGCACATATGGCAGATTTGCAAGCAGTGGCTGCGGTTAATAATTTAATGGATGAGTTTGAAGGAAAAGCGGCCACTCATACCTTTAAATTTGAATTGATGTGCATTATTGATTCGCTGAATAAAGGTTCTTTAGTTTTTCGCAATGAAAAACGTACCCTTATGTTACCCCCCTTGGGTTTATTGCATTTATCAAAAAAATTCTTTGAGTGGTGGTATTTGCGCGCTTATCGTTAAAAGTAAAAGGTATTGAGTCCAACCGTCTCTAAAACTCGTATTGCGGTCATCTGACTATTGATTATATTTCCCCCTGTCTATTATTGTTTATGCGTATTTTATGTCTTTTATTTGATGAAATACCTAATTGTAGATTAAATTTATAAAATAGATAGGGAGAAATAATGTGCATGATTTGCCAACTGCGTCTATAGTTTTTTATATTAATAATCCCCTTATTATGAAGGATATAACAAGTTTTTTTGATAATAAGCACTTGATACTGAGGAAAACATGCTAAAACAACTCGAAATTTTTATTGTTGCGATGATGTTTGTGTTGATTACGGCCATTATTTTAATCATCTATACAGTAGAAAGAGGGCAGGAGTTCAAGAATCATCAAAGTATGATTCAAAAAGCGGCAGTTCATGGAGCTGCTTATGCGATTAAATTACAATTATCAAATAAACATCGGCATGTACGCTTATTTTTGAATGAATATGAACGGCTTGTGACGCACTTAGTTAATTTTCCGACCGATGATAAAACGGCGATGGATATAAAAGCGCGTTTACAGCAACGCTTTTCTGATTTTTTTACTTACACTGTGACTAATCAAAAAGGTGTCCCGATATTATTTGATCTTGATGAATTAGTGGGTAATGCATGTCGGCATGATTTGAAGGCTTTTTTTGAGACAGTGACTAAAAAGAAAACAGCCTTAAATAAGGTTTTTGTACATCCACAACCTTATCATTATCACTATGATATTATGGCTCCTCTATCTTTGAAGGGGGCGGGTATGCATATCTTTTTTGTTAGTTTCTATTTGCGAGATATTACTGATATCTTGAGAACACATGAAATTCCAGGGCAGAATTTGATATTGGTTAAGCAATCTGATCTATCGTTAATTGAGATGGATAAACAAGGTGCTAGAGATAAGTTAGTAACGCATGAGCCTCGTTTGAGTAAAGCGGAATTGCAAAGTGTTCGGGTGTATGAAAATATCCCTGATACTGATTGGCGCTTGATTAATTTACCTGATATTGCTTTTGAGAAAAAATATCTGCGAGGCTTATGGAAAGAGGCGATGATTATTATCTCTGTCGTAACTTTAGCATTATTATTGCTTATTTTTTTATCATCTCAATATTTGGCAAGAAAATCTCATTGATTTAGAGCTAACATTTTAACCTTCACAGTGCTACTATTCTCGGCTGTCGCACTTTTAAGGAACGAGGATTCAATCTGCGTCAAGTTTTAAGTAGAAAAGTCATAATAAATCTAACCAAATAAGCGAGTAAAATGTTAGATTGATTGCGTCCTCCTACTTATCCTCATTCCTAAGCAAATAAACTATATCTCAAAAATAAACCTTGAAGGTGTGAAATATTCACATTATTAAACGATTTCAAGGTATAAAATAAACCGTAAGGAATAGGAATTGAGCAACATATTATTCTTCTGGCTTGTCATTTTGGTCTCTACTTGAACCACTTCAATCATTATTAAGACACACTGTAATCTTCTTGAAATAACATATCAAAAGAAAATTATTTCGCCATATCAATACGTTGTTAAATTACCCTCCTGAGGCATTTCTATCAATTTAATGAATAGATATGTCGGATAGATAGAAAATAATGAGGATTGTATTAGTGAGCGAGTCACGTATTTTATGGACAGAAGGGTTATTTTTATGCCCTCAAACCTTTCAACAGCATGATGATTTTATGCTGGAAAATATTGAGGCGCGCAGTCGTCCGATTGAGCCTCATTTTTGGGGAGTGATTGAATTTTCTATTCAAGAATCAAAGCTAGATACAGGAATTTTTTCTTTAAAAACTTGTAAGGGCATTTTTCCTGATGGCACTATCTTTGATACCACGGGGAGTATTCTTGAACTTAATGTGTCAGATGCCGATCAACATAAAAAGATTTATCTCGCCATTGGGGCTAAGCAAGAAAGTGTCCAAGAAACGGTGATTGACTCACAAAGTGAGGAGAAGAGAACCACACGTTATATTATTGATGATGAAGAGGTAACGGATACCCACAGTATTGGCGCGCCTGTTAAAACGGAAAGATTGCAAACAGGACGTTTAAATTTTCAATTAATATTGGCTGATAAACCGCAAAATAATTTTACCCAAATTGCCTTAGCCTATGTCTCTGAGCGCGATAGAAATGGTCTTTTGAAATTAAGCCGATCCTTTATTCCTCCCACATTGTATTCTCATTCCTCTCCTGTGATTAAAAATTATCTTGAAGATATTCAAGGGCAATTAGTCAGTCGTGGCGATATTTTAGCTAGCCGTTTGGCTAATCCTAATACAGGTGAGGTGAATGATATTATTGATATTCATATGCTCCAAATTATGAACCGTCATTTACCTTTATTTGAATTTTTAGCCACTGAACCACGTATTCATCCTAAGCAAATTTATATTATTGCACTACAATTAGTCGGTGAACTATCAACTTTTGCACGAAAAGAACGGAGACCTCTCTCCTATCCAGAGTATATCCATGATGATTTGCAATTAACCTTTAGAAAATTGTTTGATGATATTCATGAATATCTGCAATACAGCACTATCCCTAAGGCATTATCCATTCCGCTGAAACAAAGTGCTAAACACGAAACGGTCTATACTAGCGCGCATTTACTGCAAACGGTTTTTACTGATCATATTCGTTTTGTATTAACTGCCAGAGGCGATTTACCCTTAGGAGAGCTACAAATTAGGATACCAAAAATTGTCACCATGGCATCAAACTTAGAGCATCTTTCACAACAAGTAAGAACCCATACACCTGGTGTACCTTTTAAGGCGCAACCAAGCGTACCAAGAGAAATACCTTACCACCAGAACAGTGTTTATTTTGATCTTGATATTAGCAGTCCGCATTGGGATAAAGTGGTGTCGAACCGACAAATCAATGTCCATGTTGACTCGGCAATACCTAATTTAAAACTAGAAATATGGGCGATTAGAGGGAAAAGAAGTACATGAGTAATGATGATATTTTTGATAATGTAAGCTCGGATAAAACCCAAATTTTTCCTATGCCAGGGGGCAATCGGGAGGATGCACAAAGACAAATTAGTGAAGAGCAAGCACAACAACCGCAAGTTACCCCGTTTGGTTCGCCTTTTGAGTCTCCTGCTGTTGAGCCTGTAAAATCCACGCAACAAGGTGCGCATACCTCGTTTCATAATCGTAGTAATAGCCGTAATCTTGTTGGTGCGGCGACTAATTTATTATTATTAATTGCCCATGTATCCAATACTTTGGATGCACGTGATACAACGGTATTAAAACATCAAGTCAGCGAAGAAATTAATCATTTTGATGTGCAATGCAAACGTTTAGGGATTGATAAAGCATCCCGAGAAGATGCTAAATATATTCTTTGTACCGCAGTTGATGAAGCGGTTTTAAATACGCCTTGGGGAGCACGCAGTGACTGGAGTTTAAATACTTTACTATCCAGCTACTTTATGGATGTGCAAGGTGGGCAAGTATTTTTCGAAAAAATGCGTTCACTTGCCGATAATCCTGAACGACATCACCAAGTATTATTACTCATGTATTACTGTCTAGCCCTAGGTTATCAAGGACGTTATCGTCATGAGAATGATTCAACGGGTAAATTGCTAAAAATCCGTCAGTGGTTGGGAGAAAAAATACGTCAATACTCTGATATTAATGATAACTCTGATTTATCTCCACATTGGATTGGTATTAAAGGTTTAGGCTTTTCTTTAAAAGACTTCTTCCCTGCATGGCTGATTGGTGTGATTACAGT
>JALVEA010000407.1 GCA_027008665.1 Thiotrichaceae bacterium
GTACCATGCTATAAAGCCATTCATTCCCAGTACGCTATCCACCATCATTGGTCGCCATTTTCCCATAAGATATCCCATTTCCCTTGCTTGATCCGCGTTGACCAATATCCAATATATCCAAACTAGCTGGATGGGTTTTGTAAACCCGTTCATACGTTTGATTTAAACACAATAAAACCTCGCACTTTCCTGCAAAGCTGTTTTAAAACGTTTCGACGGGGCTACAAGCCCCGTCGGGCTAAGTTAAGACCTAAATCCATGAGAAAACGTGAATTTAGGTGAAATCATAGCTACCTATTTTTTAGGGCAACTAAATTTACCACTTTCCATACTCTCCCGAATGGATGCGCTAAATTTTTTGGCAGGAATCGCTAAATTTTCCATATTTTCTGGCAAAAGGGAGTCTTTTACATAAAGTTCTGCCCAGTCCTTATTTTTCCAAATAATCTTGCCCTTGCTATATTTCCATTTTGAGTAGCAAACCAATGGCGTATCGGTTGGATGATATTCTCCCGTGTAATCATTAGGAGTTTTAGTGTAAGAAGCTACCTCAATACTCACATCAGGCTTACTTTCTTTATTTGAAATGAAAATCCAAGATCCTCTAGTGGCTAATAGCACTTTTCCTTGGTTATTTTTAAGCTGTACCAACCAAATAGTTTTAAGTTTTGTGGGCGATGGGTTATAGCAACTATCTGCGGTTGTCACTACCCATTCATACGTGGATGGAATTGCATCAACCTCCGCACGTTTACCAATAAGTTGACAGTTTTTTAACTGCTTACCGCTTAAAGTGTATTGTGTTGGCTGGCTTTTTTCGTGTTGTAAAATAATTTGTTTTACTTGATTAGAAATAGACGGCAATTTTGTTGCAAATTCTATCCTGTCTTTAAAGGCTGGACCTCTATCATAGCGGGTAACAATTACATCAGTATATTTAAACTTCATTGGCACTAATTTAGATTTAGAGGCTATATTTTTAATTTTTTTAGGTTTTGCCATACTAACAACTTTATCTTGATTTTTCGCCACACTGGAACAGCTAGCCATAAAAAATATTGATAAAAAAATTAGCGCTATGGTTTGAATTTCACCCTTCATTTTACACTCCTTATTGTCTAATAAATAAAACCATAGCATGGTTTGCAAGCAAAAAACAAACTAGCTGGACGGGTTTTGTAAACCCGTTCATACGTTTGATTTAAACACAATAAAACCTCGCACTTTCCTGCAAAGCTGTTTTAAAACGTTTCGACAAGGCTACAAGCCCCGTCGGGCTAATAAATATATTTTATTGATGTCAAATTATCGTCGCAATCGTGTCCTTGGTGGAACTTATTTTTTTACTGTCAATTTATTAGAGCGCAAAAAAACATTATTAGTTGATCATATTGATGAACTACGTAATGCTGTTCGCAATACGAAAATTAAACGACCTTTTCATATTAATGCGTGGATTGTTCTTCCCGATCATATGCATTGTATTTGGACGCTACCAGAGAATGATGCCGATTATTCTGCCCGTTGGCGTGAAATTAAAAAGGCATTCTCAAAGTCTATTCCAAAAAATGAATACCGTTCTAAAATAAGAATATCGCGTAATGAACGTGGCATATGGCAATATCGATTTTGGGAACACACAATCCGTGATGAATTAGATTATCAACGGCATATGGATTATTGTCATTTTAACCCTGTAAAACACGGTTTTGTAAATAACGTAGAACAATGGCCTTATTCAACCTTTCATTCCTTGGTCAAAAAAGGTGTTTATTCCAAAGATTGGGGTAGCTGATATTGTTTTGAATTCAAATCAAAAAGATTAAAACGTT
>JALVEA010000408.1 GCA_027008665.1 Thiotrichaceae bacterium
GCATTGATGTGTCATTAGCAAAAAATAATGATGATCTTGTTTTTGAAGAAGATGAAAAAAAGAAGCTGAAACCTCAGGTTTTTATCCTTTCTAGTGGCGAAATGACTCCCTTTGAATATGAGCTATTTTTTGCTACGGGCAGTGGTATTAAAATTGTGTTTGATGCTATAGGGAATACAAAGAAAACACAGTTTAAAAAAGAGTAATTGCATGAATAAATCATCTTCAAAAGGATTTACATTAATTGAGGTCATGGTGGCATTATTGGTTATTGCGGTTGCTCTAGGTGGTGCAGTTAAAGTGATGGGGCGTAGCTCTCATAACGCTTCTTTGCTATCACAAAAAACCTTTGCTCAGTGGGTTGGCTTAAATCAATTGGAGAAGGTGAAATTAGAAGGAAAATGGTTAAAAACGGGCGAGTCAAAAGGGGAGGTCGAAATGGCACATCAAAAATGGGTTTGGGTACAAAAAGTAATAAAAACCGAGATTGATGATGTTAATCGTTTAGAAGTCTCTGTCTATCACGGTGCCTCGGCTGCCTTGCCCTCATCGCCTAGTGCAATCGCCGTTGGTTTTTTTGCAAAGCCATAAATTCAGAGAAAGATTATGCGTAATGTATCTGGTTTTACTTTATTGGAACTTCTTATTGCGATGGTGATTTTTTCAACCATGTCATTAATGGCGTATGCAGGTCTCAATAGCGTTTTAACCAGTAATCGTATCACACAGGCCTATGAAAAAGACTTGAAAGGCTTACAGCGTAGCATGATGTTTTTGGAAAAAGACATCCGTCAATTAGTCGCTCGACCACGCCATGCAGGCTATGGTGAATCATTTGCTGCCGTTCAAACGGAGGATCTAGGCTTAGAGGGTATTTTAGAGTTTACACGCAGTGGCAATCCTAATCCTGCGGAAGTGTTACGAAGTTCTTTGCAACGGGTGCGTTATGTGTTGGATAAAGGCGAGTTACAACGCTGGTCATGGTCTCTTGTTGATCATCTGGATGGCAAGCCTATTATTATGCCCTTAATGAATTCGGTCGAGGAGATTAGTTTTCGTTTTATGACGAAAAATAAGCGTTGGCAAACAAAATGGCGAGTTAAAAATAAATCTGAATTACCCAAAGCGGTAGAGATTAGTATCACCCATAAAAGATGGGGGAAAATTGTTCGACTTATTTCTGTTTATTAGACTATAAAATAAAATAATTAAGTATTCTTAAATATTCTAATATTATATAATTCCATCCGATAAACGGTCTAATAATTATCAGTATTTTTATGCATTTAGCAAATATTAGAGCCATCCTCTAGGATTCAATTGCATTGCTTTATTTGCTTGTATCTTGTTTGTAGGTGCTTAAATTGACTAGCTTTATAAAGTGTAAAAAGTTATAGTCGCGGTTAAAATGGCTTCTCATCGTATTAAAGAGTCGCTTAACGCTAGGATGCCTTTACAACTATAATAGTACTGCATCAATCTGCAAATGTTGGGTGGTATCATTATTTGCAGTTATTCCTTTTTTAGAAGGTTTTAATAACTTTCTAGTACTCTATCCATGTATAGGAATTTCAATAAAATGAAAATAGTTACAATAAAACTTAATGTATTTATTTGGGGGTTTTTAATGAGCTTTGGGCTGCTCTTGCCCACCGTTTCTATGGCAGCGAACTTTGTCACTGTGCAAAGTTCCCCCTCAAACTCCCGAACTGTTTTAGGCAGTACCGTTATTCCTTATAAAACGGTTATATTAACGGCTCAGTTTCCTGGGCGTATTATGTCAATCGCGGGGAACGTTGGCGCTAAGTTTAAGGCGGGTGCTGTGCTAGTCAAAATCAATGATGATGCACTAAAGGCAAAAAAAGGGATGCTAGAGGCGCAATTAGAATCGGCGCAAGCGGCACTTAAAAATTCACAGTTGCAATATAATCGTGAAATGATTTCTCCTCGAAGTAAAAATATTGGCTCTATGCCTGGTATGGGAATGCCATCGATGATGGATATTTATTTTACTCGCCCTTTTGCTGATGCTATGGGAACAACGGATACAGATTATAATCGCTACACTGATTTGATGAATTCTGCAACAGGAGTAACACAGGCTAAAACACAAGTGATGCAGGCAATGGCTCAGTTAAAAGAAATTAATGCAACCTTGAAAAATGCAAGTTCTATTGCTCCTTTTGAAGGAATGATTTTGAAAAAGATGGTTGAAGAAGGAGATACGGTTCAACCCGGTCAGCCATTATTAACCTTTGGTTTTATCAAATATTTGCGTGCTAAAGCGGATGTTCCTGAGATTTTAGTGAGTAGTTTGAGAAAAGGAATGATCATTCCTGTAAAAATAGGTGATCGTAAGAGTCAAGCGAGAGTCGCTCAAATTCATCCTATTGCTGATGCGGTTCGTCACACAGTAGTGGTTAAATTTGATTTGAAAACAGGGATTAATGCCTCACCTGGAATGTACGCTGAGTTATTTTTGCCAGATACCAATGGTGCAGGTGGATCTGTTGTAACAATTCCTAAAACTGCATTGATTAAAGGGCGTAGTTTGCCTAGTGTTCTAGTATTAGATGAAGCCAATAATACCACTGTATTACGTCTGCTTCGTCTTGGTCTTGATCAAGAAAATGGCAGAGTTCAGGTGATTACAGGTGTTAAAGTCGGTGAGAAAATAGTTGATAATCCTCCCTCTGGGGCATTGTCTGGTTGGATGCCAAAGGTTAGCTATTCTAAACAAGGTGGCTAAGCTAAAACAGTGACAATTTTTGCGATAAATTCTATCTTTCTAGTAGATTGATAGAATCAGCTAAATATCAACATATAAATATAGATAATCTCCATGAGCGAACAAAATCAATACACCCAAGAAAAGCTAGAAGCGAATAAAAAACATCTTGGAATAGCGGGTAAAACTGCCAAAGCTTTTATAACCTCCCCCCTTTCACCTCTACTTTTATTTGCCTTTTTAGCGATTGGTATTCTTGGTTTAATGATTACACCAAGACAAGAAGACCCTCAGGTTTCTGTACCAATGGCGGATATTTTTGTTCAATACCCAGGGGCATCAGCAAAAGAAGTTGAATCTCTTATTGCTCGTCCATTAGAGGGCATTTTGACAGAAATGACGGGTGTTGATCATGTTTACTCTGCCTCCATGCATGAGCAAGCAATGGTGACGGTACAATTTATTGTTGGCGAAAATATGGAATCGTCACTGGTTAAACTGTACGATAAAATCTCTTCTAATATGAATTTATTGCCGCGTGGTGCCTCACAACCTTTAGTGAAACCTAAAGCTGTGGATGATGTACCCGTGGTTGCTATTACCTTATGGTCAAATGAAATTGATGATGCCACCTTGCGTCTGGTTGGCTTAGATGTTCTACAAGATATGCGTGCTGTCGAAAACACCAGTCAAAGCTATATCATTGATGGTCGTGTTGAAGAAGTGCGTGTTGAGATTATGCCAGAACGTTTGGCAACTTATGGTGTTTCTATTGAACAAGTTGCTAATGCAGTGCGTTTAGCAAATTCGGAGCGTACGGCAGGAGAAGTTGAGCCAAATAGTAAAACTTTCAAAATTGTAACGGGTTCTTTTTTAACCTCTGCACAAGATGTTAATCGTTTAATGGTTGCGGTAGTCGATGGTCGTCCTGTTTACATTCGTGATGTAGCAAAAGTTATTGAAGGACCCAGTGACTCAACTCGCATGGTTGGTTTTTATACGGGGCCTGCTTATCAGTATGCAAATAAAAAGAAAGAAAATGCAAAGCCTACTGAATTAGCATCAGGTGCGGCAGCAGTCACCCTAGCCATTGCAAAGAAACATGGTAGTAATGGTATTGCTGTTGCTAATTCTATTATAGAACGACTTGAGTTTTTAAAAGGACGTACTATTCCTGATAATATTCATGTTGAGATTACACGTAACTATGGTGCAAGTGCGAGTGCTAAGGTAAATACCTTACTGGCAAAATTAGTTAAAGTCACCGTTATTGTCACCTTGCTGATTTGGTTTGCCCTCGGTTGGCGAGCAGGTGTTGTAGTTCTAGCTATTATCCCTGTTATTATTGCATCCACTGTCTTTGTTGCTTGGTTATTGGGTTTAACCATTGATCGAGTGAGTCTGTTTGCATTGATCTTCTCCATTGGTATCTTGGTCGATGATGCTATCGTGGTGGTAGAAAATATTTATAGGCGATGGCTGTTATCTGATACTACTAGCATTGATGTCGCTGTTGATGCTGTGCGTGAGGTGGGCAATCCTACCATTTTGGCAACCTTTACCGTTATTGCCGCTTTATTACCGATGATGTTTGTCTCAGGAATGATGGGACCTTATATGTCGCCGATTCCTAAGTTAGGTTCTGCGGCAATGTTGATTTCACTATTTGCAGCCTTTGCCTTTACCCCTTGGTTGACCTATAAATTAAGACCCAAATTAAGCGAACTGCATAAAGCGGCAGAAAAAGAGCATAAGCAAGCCGCTTATATGGAGAAGCTTTTCCGTGGGATTATTATTCCAATGATCCGAGACACCAAGAAAGGCTATACTTTCTTGATTGGTCTTTTTGTGGTCTTTTTCCTTTGTATTTCTTTATTTTATACCCAAGATGTTCGGGTTAAAATGTTACCGTTGGATAATAAGCCAGAGTTTAATGTAGTGATTAATATGCCTGAAGGCACTGCATTTCCAGTCACTGCAAATATTACTAATAAATTAGCAGAGGAACTTAATAAACTTCCTGAGGTCACAAAGCTAGAGACTTATATGGGAACAGCATCTCCTTTTAACTTCAATGGCTTTGTGCGTCATTATTATTTACGTAAATCACCTTGGCAGGCCGATATACAGGTTGAATTAAAAGATATGCATGACAGAAAGAGAACTAGTCATGAAATAGCAACCGAAGCACGCACCATGCTAGTGAAACTATTAAAAGAAATGAAATCAGATGCAAGAATTCAAGTTGTTGAAATGCCACCCGGTCCACCTGTATTACAAACCGTCGTTGCTGAAATATATGGGCCTGATGCAGATGTAAGACGACAGGTCGCTAAAGACATGACAGCTATTTTTGAAAAAGCAAACAATGTTGCTGATGTTGATAATATGTTGGAAGCTGATCATGATTTATTACGCTTTAAGGTCGATGCAAATAAAGCACAGTTGAATAATATCTCTGTTGAAGATGTAAACCGTGCGCTTGAAATGGCAATGGGTGGTTATGTTCTTGGGGATATTCGTAAAAATGCTTTGATTGAACCCACTAAAATTGTTTTACAAGTCCCTTTAGCAGTTCGTTCGCAAATTAATCGTTTGATGCAACTACCTGTTAGTAATGGTCGTGGTGTCTCTGTGCCTTTGTCAGAATTAGGAGCTTTTGTTAAAGAAGTACAAGATAAGCCGATTTATCATAAAGACTTACGTCCCGTTGAGTTTGTAACAGCAGAAGGGGTTGGCAAGTTTGCGGCACCTGTTTATGGCATGTTGGAAATAGGTAAATTACTAAAAGATTATACTGCACCTGATGGGGTGAAGTTATCAGGTGAATGGTTAGGGGCTCCTGATAAAAGTAATAAAAGTGCTTTCGAGTGGGGGGGGGAGTGGACTGTTACTTACGAAACCTTTCGCGATATGGGGATTGCATTTGGTGCAGCTATTATTTTGATCTATATGTTGATTGTGGGTCAATTTGGTAACTTTATCTTACCTGCGATTATTATTGCACCAATTCCATTAACATTGATTGGTATTGTGCCTGGGCATTGGATTTGGGGTGCGGATTTCTCAGCAACTTCAATGATTGGTTTTATTGCTCTAGCTGGGATTGTGGTACGAAACTCGATTCTCTTAGTTGATTTTTCCAAAGAACAAGTAGCAGAAGGTAAAAATGTGGTGGATGCCGTTATTTATGCCTGTGAAACACGCACTCGACCCATTATGATCACTGCATTTGCACTGGTTGGTGGTTCTATTTTCATTCTATCTGACCCGATTTTTGAAGGGATGGCTATTTCTTTGATTGGTGGCGGACTAGTCGCTACATTATTAACACTATTGATCATTCCATTAGGCTGTATCAGTGCGAGTAACTCTTTGCTTTGTTCGATTGATGGGGCAGACTCAAGAAATGCTTGCGAAGAAGAAAATTCATCTTCTGATAAAGCAAGTATTACTAGTAAAATCACCTCTGCCTTAATGTTCCTAGGTATGTCACTAGTCACTATAGTTGGTCTCTTTATTAAAATCATTGCTGGTCTTCTTGGTATTATTAAAGGATTGATAATAAAGAAAAAAGAAGTAAAATCTGTATCAACTAATAAAAGTTCTACTAGTGATTCTAGTAGTAGTAAACAGAATAAAATAAAGCAATCTAATTCTAAAGCTGATAAAGCTGATAAAGCTGATAAAGCTGATAAAGCTGATAAAGCTGATAAAGCTGATAAAGCTGATAAAGCTGATAAAGCTGATAAAGCTGATAAAAAAACAACTCAAAACAAATCTAAACCTAAAGTTCGACGTGGAATTCGTTTAAAGAAGGATCTTTAGAAAAGTTTAGATAGTTGTAAACTCCTTAAGTAGGCTTTAATCTAACGGATTAAAGCCTATTTAAATATTGAATAAAATTAAATTATTGTGTGATGGAAGGATAGATCATGAAAAAAATGTATAAAGGTGTTGTAACCGTTGCAGTAGCAACGTTTGTAGCATCGGTAGCAATAATAGCAACAAATGCTAATACAAAAGATGCAACTGAAGATGAAGCAAAGGTTAAGCAGCAAAATGCTGTATCGACAACAGTTGTTGATGGTGCAAAAAATACAAGCGATACAGCAGGAAAAGTAGCAACGACTGCAACCGAAGTAGTCGGTTCAGAAACGAATAAAGCCAAAAAAGAAGTAACTTCCGAAGAAACAGAAGCTAAAAAGGCGAGTGATGTACCGCCACCTCCTTCGCCTTTTGCCGAAGGAAAGGATAAAAAAGTAGATGAAGTCGCTAGTAGACCCGTAGCTCCTGCTAAACCTGTGGTAATGAAGGCACCTAAAGCCCCTGTTGCTCCAGAAGTGAAGGCTGCAAGTAGTGATGTTGCAACCGAGATGAAAAAAGATGAAGCTAGTCAATCTGCAATAAAGGCACCTAAAGCACCAATGGCTGATATTACTGTTCCTAAAAAGCCTGTTATTGTAGAAACAACCACATCCGAAAGCTCTCAAATAGCACCTAAGGTAGATGCTAAAATAGAGGTGGCAACTGATCCAAGCAAGGCAATTGAAGCATCTACAAAGAAATTAGTAGCAACAGAAGCGAAAGTGGATACGCCAGCGGATATAAAAGCTACCTCAGTCACAACCTCAAAGGTGAGCACAGAAGCTGTTAAATTAAAAGCGCCTGAAGCGCCTGTCGAAATAAAATCGCCTGTGAAGCCAGAAGTGATAGAGTTAAAAGTACCAGAGGCTCCAAAAGGATATTTACCTAAGCCTATTGAA
>JALVEA010000409.1 GCA_027008665.1 Thiotrichaceae bacterium
GGATGAAATTACCTCTGCTGTCCCCAGTGTTTCTGCCGCTGCCTACCAACTGATATTAGATCGTCAATTAGGTGAATATAAAGTGCCTAATGGTTGGGCTATTTTTGCTGCGGGCAATCGTCAAGGTGATCGCGGTGTTACTTATGCGATGCCTTCCCCCTTGGCTAACCGTTTTTCCCATTATGAGGTTGATATAAACCTTGATGACTGGGTGGCTTGGGCTTATCGACATAATATTCATGAAAGTATTATTGCCTTTCTACGTTTTCGCCCTGAATTACTATTTGACTTTGATCCTGCTCATAATCCTGTCGCTTTTCCTTCGCCTCGCTCATGGGAATTTGCGAATCGAGCGTTGCAAAAATTTAGTAATAAGCCGCTTATTTTACTTGGCACACTGCAAGCCTGTGTTGGTGCATCCGCAGGTATTGAGTTAAAAGCGTTTATCGACAGCCTTGATCAAATGCCCGATCTTGATGCTATTACCCGTGGCGAAGACATCAAAGCACCCAAAGAAATTGACTTACAATACGCTGTTGCTTCTGCATTAGTCGGACGTGCAATTGCGGTTAAAGAAAAAGACAATGCCGAGGAGGTATTTGCACATATTCTCAACTACGCTAAAGCCTTTCGCCAAAAAGAAATGGGGGTCATGCTGGTATCGGACATGCTACGCGCTGTGGGGGATGAACTATTTGAAGTTTCTGCCTTTGGACACTGGGCAGAATCCATCGGGGACATTCTATTGTACGACTAAAAATATTTGATGTAAATCATGGATAAATAAGCGACATTATACGATAGTCTAGTCAATCTATAATTATTGCATAAGCCTTGTCAATGGTGTTGCGATTATCCTCCCCTTGAATGAATTAGATTTAAGTTTATGCTCAATATTGAACCCCCTTATCCTCATAAAACGGCCTTTCTGCAGTTAGGGTTTCGTCCTTTTTTTAGTGCTGCAATGGCAATTAGCGTATTTGTAATGATTGCATGGATGGTTCTTTATTTTACAGGCTGGACGCTAGCTGCAATAGAATATCCAACGATCCAATGGCATGCACATGAGATGATTTTTGGTTATGGCATGGCGGTAGCGGCGGGGTTTTTATTAACTGCTATTCGCAATTGGACAGGGTTACAAACAATACAAAATAAGCCGTTAATGATATTGTTTTTGCTGTGGCTTGGCGCACGTCTTTTACCTTTTGTTTTGCCTTATTCAATGCTGTGGTTATTGGCTGTAGTTGATTTGAGCTTTAATCTATTTCTCGCTATTGCGACTACTTTACCTATTTATAAAGCGCGTCAATGGAATAACAGTGCCTTTCCTAGTAAGATGATTTTATTGCTGATTGCTAATACGTTATTTTATCTTGGGCTATTAGGAATTTGGCCAATTGCCCTGCATATCGGTTTATATGCAGGGCTTTATCTTATTATCGCCTTAATTTTCACCCTTGGACGACGTGTTATTCCCTTTTTTATCCAAAATGGTGTGGACTATCCGTTTAGTGCTAAAAATTGGAAATGGGTTGATATTTCTAATCTTTTTTTATTTCTATTCTTTGCTATTGCTGATATAGCGGATGATTATTACGCCATTCCATTTGTTACTGCTGGCTTAGCTATTATCTTATTTATTCTTAATGCTATCCGACTTTATGGTTGGTATACACACGGCATTTGGAAAAAGACCTTATTATGGAGTCTTTATATTGGTTACGGCTGGCTGGTTTTTGGCTTTTTACTAAAAGCATTAGGCATACTCCTTCCCATCTCACCTTTTTTAGTCATACACAGTTTTACTTATGGTGGTGTTGGGCTG
>JALVEA010000410.1 GCA_027008665.1 Thiotrichaceae bacterium
CTACTTATTCCTTGAGAATCGGCATTAACTCTCATAGCGACAATGGAGAGTTGTTTGTTTTTTAGATCGACACGAGTCCCTCCAGTGAGGGTGGCTTTGATTATGCTACCGATACGCTGTAGATCAGTGATTCTGGTTTGTAACTGTATTGCGGGAGTTTTTAACTGTTGCTTTTCAATATCAAATGTCGTATCCCCTGTTATATTGAATTGCAAGCTAGCTTTTGGTAGTAAATTTTTACTGCCAATAAGATTAAGTTTTAAATTTGAACTATGGATTTGTTGTATTGTTGCATCAAAATCACCTGATAGTTCTAGTTTAGAAAATGGTAATCCTGTTAAATTAGTTTTTAACTGTGTTTCTTTTAGAGTAAAAGATTGATTATTTGGTGACAATATTAAAAGGGTCGATAAACTGCCAGAGATATTGAGAACAGGGTATTTTTTTTGTTGAAGTGTTCCATCAAGATTGATTTCAATCGCTTTATTAGGCGCAAATGCTCCCGTTTTAAGATTCAAAGCAGTTATTAGCAGGTCTTGTTGGCTAATATCATTACGCCAATGGATAGTTGCATTATTCAGCTCTATTCCTGCAATCGAAAAGTTTTCTAAAAAGTCATCACCAAATTTCTTTTCGCTTGTTTTTTCTTTGGAACTATCAGGGAAAGAATCCCAGTTGCTACTGCCATTAGCTTTTTTATGTAAATTTAACTGCAAGTCATTCAGGATTATTTTTTCAACCAGCAATTTTTTATTCAGCAATGGCATCAACTGCACCCCCACTTGCGCGGATTTAACCGTTGCAAAGGGAATGCTGTCAAATTGTGCTAGATTGCTAAAGCTTGCCTCACCTAAATTCAGTGCAATATTAGGGAAAATAGAGAGCTTAATATCCCCTCTTAATTGCAAATCACGCCCCGTGCTTTCTTTAACCAATTGATGTATTTGGTTTTTGTATTGGTTTGCATCAAAAGTAGCAATAAAAACAACAATAGCCGTGATTAGAAGGACAAGCAGTATGGAAATTGCAAAGAATAATCGTTTAAGAAGTTTCATCAGCAAAGATTAACCTTATTACGCATTCCTTAGCGCAATAAAGGTTTTGATATAATTACTTTTTTCCTTTTTCTTTTTCCTTTTCAGTCAGCATATTAACGAGTTCAAAAAGTTTCTCTTCACCGCCAGCACTATAAGGACTAGTACGATATTTTCCATTGATAATAAAGCTAGGGACTGAGCTAATCTGTGATGCTACCCCTATTTGGCGTGCACGATTTAACTTAGCTTTATATGCTATAGATTGCTTAGTGTTATTGTACTGTGCTTCACTTATTCCTAATTGTGCGAAATAGCGTTTAACAGAGTCTTCCGTTTTAAAACGACGACCTTGTTCGTGAATCGCATGAAAGACTTTATTGATAAGTTGTTTCTTATCGTCTGGATCAAGTAATTTTGCAATATAAAAAATTTCAGCGTCTTTTGACCAACGAGGATTTAGCATAGCGGGAACTTGCTTAAAATCAACATAATCAGGTTTATTCTGACGGTATGTTGTTACCTTTTTCTCAAGATGATAACAATGCGGACAACCTATCCACATTAATTCAATCACTTCGACCTTTCCAGCAGGCGCATCAGTGTTCATTTGTGGAAAAAGCTCGAAATAGTGAGTTCCTTCAATAAATTTGGAAGGTGCTTTCTTTGCAGGAGCAGGAGCAGGAGTAGAACTAGAAGCGTCCGCTAATACAATTTTCTCTTCTGCTTTATCTGCACTTTCATGCTTTGTTTTTATCGCTGTTGCATCGGTTGTTTTCACTCCTGTTTGAATA
>JALVEA010000411.1 GCA_027008665.1 Thiotrichaceae bacterium
AACCTGTATCACGTCCTTTTAATAAGTACCAAGCACTGATACTTAAAACAAACATCGAACCTGCAACGTAACCACCTGCAACAGTATGAATAAACTTCACTTGTGCAACAGGGTTAAATAGTATTTCGCTGAAGCTAGTTAGCTCCATACGCATGGTTTCGATATTTAACTCTGCACCGACAGGATTTTGCATCCAACCATTTGCGATTAAAATCCAAAGTGCAGAAAGGTTGGTACCCAGCGCCATTAGCCATGTAACTGTCAAATGCTGTACAGCACTAAGGCGTTGCCAACCAAAGAAAAATAAACCAACGAACGTTGATTCTAAGAAAAACGCCATCAAACCTTCAATTGCTAATGGCGCACCAAAAATATCCCCTACATAATGTGAGTAATAGGACCAGTTTGTACCGAAGGAAAACTCCATCGTTAAGCCTGTTGCAACCCCAATGGCAAAGTTAATGCCAAAAAGTTTACCCCAAAACTTAACCATATCTTTATAGACTTGTTTCCCTGTCATAACATAGACAGATTCCATAATGGCAAGAATAAAGGTCATGCCAATGGTCAACGGTACAAATAAAAAATGATATAGCGCGACAGTAGCAAACTGTAAGCGCGATATATCGACAACTTCTTCTACGGGCATCATAAATTCTCCTAAGCTTGGTTATAATATGGCTTTATAGCATTGTAGTAGCCAATTGTCTATTTTATACGCTATTTATCGGAAAATAATTGATATCTCGCAAAAACTGGGCTACGTCACATAATTAGATTTATGAGATAACCTTGAGAGCCTCGACGGCGGATAAACTGCCGATAAATATCATCAAATGACGAGGGGGTAGATGTTGTTACCGACTCAAGTGACAATAGTTGTTTTGCCCACGCCATTGTTTTAGGGAAGTCATTCTCGTTATACAAGTCAATGCGTTTATTCAAAAAGTCCATTCGCATAAAGAGTGGTGCATAGGTTGAATCAACGATAGTAAATAAATCACCTGCAAAATAAGGTGCACGATTTTTCATCTGCTGTTCTAATCTTGCCAGATTTTCTAAGAAACTGTTGTGAATTGTTTTATAAGCAGACTCATCGCTTGCAGAAATCATGCCCGTTAACTGACTCAACATGGTTGAACCAAATTCAATCCAACTACGACATAAACCACGTTCGACAGGATCAGAAGGAAGCATTTTTTTATTTGAAATGGATGCAATCAGTTCATTGATAACGGATGATTCAAAGATAGTGGTTTTACCATCGACACGCAAAATAGGTACTTTTCCAAAAGGCGACACCTCTGCAAACCAATCGGGCAAGTTATCAGGGTCAAGATAGGTTAGTTTATGCGGTATTTCACTATGCTGAAGTGATATTGCACCACGCTGTGCAAAAGGACAGAAATCAAACATAATCAATTCTAAGTCCATTGATTTTGCAGTATCAAATGGCCATGCCTTTATACCACCTTCAATCACAATTGCATTCACATCTTGTTGGCGTAGTAATAATGCGGCAGCGGCGGCACGTAAACCAGCGGCACATAAGATTAAATACTCTTTGTTTTTATCTAAACTTCCAATATGGTTACGCAAATCGGGCAAGGGAATAAGCCTTGAACCTGGAATAAAGCTTTCTTCATATTCTTCCTCGTAGCGAACATCAATAATCTCTGTTCCTTTATTCACCATTGTTTGCGCTACTTCAGGGCTTACCGAACGCAGGGCAGGCGTTGAGACTAATTCATCAAAATCGGCTTTGGATAATTTTAGTAATGTACCATCTGTGGTCATAAATATTGAAGCATTACGCACACCACCAATAATCAATGCTTCCTCGCCGAAAGTATCACCACTACCCAGCAGTGCGACCATTTGTGGCTCATTATCCTTTAAATTTTCACGCCAAACCTCAGCCTCACCTTCCAGCAAAATAAAGAATGCATCGGCGCTTGAATTCTGTTTAATAATCTCATCGCCTTTAGCAACACTGATCTCTTGACAACGTCTAGCTGCTTTTTCAACCACACTAATGGGTAATAAGCGAAACGCCTTAGTGGACTTTAAAAACATTAAACGCTCTACTAAAAACTCACTGTCATCATCATTAGCAGAATCTGAAATATCTTTTAATGATAAATAATCATTAATAAGCGTGGTGTCTACATGACATACCGTAGCACTACTATCAGTACTGACCGTTATCGCATTATTAAATAAAACAGGTTGGGCATCTATTTGAGATGCAGATACATTACTATTCGATTGATCTGAAAAATAAGCAGATCCTTTTATCACAAATAAAGCATCTTCATTCCCCGCAGGTTGGAGATTAAAGCTCTCTCCGCCTTTAATCTCAAAAATACGCAAGGCATCACTCGCACCTTTGAGCATTTCTAAAGTAAGTTGGGTAAAGGGATGATAGTTTTTAGCTAAAAAAGCCAAAGTACGGTTTTTTCTATTCATCATTGCTCTCTCTAACGTTTTGGGATGGATATTATTTAATTCTTATTCTAGAAATATTCTAAAAAAATCATTATTTAGGGATGATCCTGTCTAAAACAGATCAATCTTTATTAATTATTTATTTTTAATACATCGTAAGAATAGATTTATACTATGATAAGTTATCCATCTATTTTGTGATTTTCTCACACTTTTTAACAAACGGTATTTTTACCACTACTCAAGAGATCCATTCCCAGCACAATCCATTCAGGGTATGATAAGAGGTGTTGCTATTAAATAAGGCATACCTAGGAGTACAAGCCTAGGTTTGTACACAAGTAGTTATCAAATAATTACTTGTATGAAACACATAAAAAATAATTATTCACAATCAATGGGAGAAAACATGAAAAAAACATTAATTGCAGGACTACTCACGCTACCAATACTTTTTAGCTCACCTGTTTGGGCGGATAAGATTACAGACCAAATCAATGAAGCTCTAAAAGCCTATGAGGAAAAAGATTATAAAGCGGCACTTGATGAGCTGAAATATGTGACAGTATCATTAGGAAAATTAGCTCAAGCAGAAAATGAAAAACTACTTCCTAAACCTCTTGAGGGTTGGACTACAGTAAAGGTTGATAATAGTGGTAACCAAATGGCAATGTCTATGCTTGGTGGTGGGACTAGTATGAAATCGAGTTATAAACGTGGTAAGGAGCGAGTCGAAATAGAGATTATGGCAAATTCTCCAATGCTTGCAATGATGAGTATGATGATTAATAACCCTGCACTTGCGGCAAGTGAAAAAGGCACAGAACCTTTCCGTTATAAACGCATAAAGGGAATCAAAAAAATAAAGAATAAGAGAACAGAAATTACTTTATTGCTTGCAGGTCAAATTATGCTAAAAATAACAGGTAATAAGTTAAAAGACCCTGCTGTATTAGAGCAGTATCTTGATGCAATGGATATGAAACGACTAAAAGCAGAGCTTCTATAGCCATTATTTATGAATCGTTCTGCACGTATTACCCTTTATCCACAGGCTTTAAAAAACAATTTAGAGCAGGTTAGGCTCGTTGCTCCTAATTCAAAAGTATTAGCAGTTATAAAGGCGAATGCTTATGGACATGGTATGTTAGAGGTTGCAAAGATACTGCATCATGCCGATGGCTATGCGGTTGCCTGTGTTCCTGAGGGGCTTGAGTTGCGTAGTTCAGGGACTCAACATCCTATATTGGTTTTGCAAGGGCATCAAAATTTACAAGATCTCAAAATTGCCAGTGAGTATCAGTTGCGTTTGGTGGTTCATGATTTAACGCAGTTACGTTATTTTGATCTGCTTGGTAAGCATAAAGTACAAATTGCTCTAAAAATTGATACAGGTATGCATCGTTTAGGCATTTCACCTCAAGATGCTTTTTCTCTGTATTATAAATTAAAAAATCATCCCAATATTGACCCTAATATTTGGTTAATGACTCATTTAGCCTGTGCTGATGATCTTAATAACTCAGCTACAATACAACAGCTTGGTGTTTTTACTAAGGCAATAAAGAATATCAATGCTCCTCTTAGTATCCCCAATTCTGCGGGTATCTTAGGTTGGCAGGCAAGTCATTCTGATTGGGTACGTCCAGGGATTATGTTGTATGGTTCTTCTCCCTTTGCGTTTGAGAAAAAGGGGAGAGAGAATTACAAGTTACAAGCGGCCATGACTTTAAGTGCTCCTTTGATTTCTCTATATCAATTAAAAAAAGGTGACTCTATTGGTTATGGTGCAAGCTATCACTGCCCACAGGATATGCGGGTGGGTGCGGTTGCCTGTGGTTATGCTGATGGTTATCCCCGTCATGCTGCCACGGGTGCGCCTGTTAGTATCAACGGTATAGAAACACATACAGTCGGTCGTATATCAATGGACACATTGATTATCAAACTAGATAATATCCCTGCAAAAGTTGGCGATAGGGTTGAACTCTGGGGAGAGAATATAAGCGTTGATCGTGTCGCGTATCATGCTGAAACAATTAGCTATGAATTGCTTTGCAATGCAGGTAATAATTGTCGTAGAGACTAATCTATCAATTATTCAAATGAAAATTTAATCAATAAACATTGATAGGATTTCGGAACTAATATAAATCGCTCCAGTCTATGCCCATGCGCTATAGCTATCCTTATTTTATAAAAATTTTATTTTAAAAATACAACAACGATAAGGTGATTGATATCTAATCACCAAAATAACAACTCTTACGAGGAATCACATTATGACTTCACTACTTTCAAAATCACTTATTATTATCACCTGTTCATCATCGCTATTATTGACAGGCTGTGGCGGCGGCAATATGAGTAATGAGCAAATGAACACTATTGTGGGTTCTGTTGTTGGTGGTGTAGCGGGGCATCAGTTTGGTAAAGGTGAAGGGCGTACCATTATGACTATTTTAGGTGTTGCATTAGGAGGCTATATTGGTGGACAAATGGGGAAAAATATGAATTCTTATGACCAGCGCAAAGTATCAGGTGCGTTGGATAATGCGCCTAATTATAAAAAAGTAAGTTGGGATAATAATGAAACAAATTCTAGCTATGATTTTACCCCTATTAATCGCTATGAAGGCAATGTAAACGGTAATAGAGTCCAATGCCGTGATTATATTATTAATGTTAGAGATAAAAATACGGGTCGTCCAATGGAAGTTCAAGGACGTGCTTGTCGTAATTCACGAGGACAGTGGATTCCTGTTAGATAATGTAACTAAATTCAACTGTGTTATAAATACACACATAAAATCGTCAAAACTGTTTTGTTTATCAGGATAAAGTGCCTTGTGTTTTATTATCTTGTTACCGTGTCTCGATGAATAATGAAGTATCGCACTCTCAGCTTGTTATCAATAAACCTAAAATCCAACTACCTTTGGAGGCTAAAATTTATGCGGGTTTATTTTTATTGATACTCAGTTTTGTTATTGGCACCTTGTTTGTTTCCTTTTTTTTAACAAGCCATTCATCGATAGATAGTTCTAAAAAGAGTGGAATTAATAAATCACAAGGAACTTCTTCAATAAAACGCTTGCCTTTAGTAATAGACAGAGCCGTTCTGGATTCTTCAGCCTATGTTTATGTGAAGCATACTTCTATACGCTCAGAATTGGGCATACCTTGGGGTAAAAAGATAGGCTTGAAGTGAAAACAATACTTATTGAGGGCAAATAAATGAATAGTAATAAGAAAAAAAACAAGAAAATCACTCAGGATAAAATCACTCAGGATTTTTCTAATACACAGGAAATGAGGATATTAAATAACAACTATATTTTAGGTCCTTCTCTGTTGAAAAATAGCACGGGTGATATCTATGCCGCATGGGATGTTGCAAAAGATGCTAATATGTCTCCTGACGAGGCCTCTTACCATTTACCGTCACCCTTTTTTATTAAGTTTTTACCTGAAAATTACTCTCGTTCTGATGAATCGATGCGAATTTTTAAAGAGGAGATTCAGCAACAAGCAAAGTGTTGTGATTGGTGCAAGGTTGTTGCTTTCGATCATGACGGTGATGATGATTATATCGTTTTAAAACTTCCTCGTGGTGAATTTCTTGGAAAAAAAATAGAAACATCAATTATTTATGGTGATTTACCCAAGGTGTTGGACTTAATTTCTAATATTCATACCGCATTAAATACGCTCGAAAAATGTGGTATTAAACATGGAAGACTAGAACCCGCTTCAATTTTCATCACTGAAAACAAAGAAGTAGAGATAGTAGATAGTATTTATGTCTCAGCTAAACAACGTCAGTTAAAACAAGGGGTAGATTATACATCCACCGTTCCTAATCGTGAGGCAATCTATGCTAGCCCTGATGTCTGTTTTGGGCGAAAAATATCAGAACAAGATGATGTGTTTTCATTGGCTTGCATTAGTTATCATTTATTGAGCGGAGCGCATCCATTTGCTGGTGCAAATAGTGTTTCTGCACTATTAAATAAAACGCGTCCTGAACCCATTGATACATTAACGGCTGAGCAATGGCATCATCTAGAGCAAGGAATGAGTTTAAATAAAGAAACGCGTTTACAAACCATTAATGAATTCATTGATGGCTTTGACAGAGATGCCAAGCCTGTAGAAAAGAAAATAATTCCTACAGAAATAATGATTGCCAAGAAAAATGCTGAGGATTTAATAAAAAAACAGACTCAAACCACAGCAACCAGTAAGATTAGAATGAGCAATGAAGTAAAACCAAGCCCTGAAAAAACAGCGAAGCCAGTTGTAGAGCCGATTCAAGTTCCTTCCACTTTTTTAGGGACGCAGGAATTGGATTTTTCAATGTGGACATGGGTATCTTTGAGCTTGTTACTTGGGATGGTAATTGGAGTGATTGTAATGAGTATATCTATTAGTTTATTCAATATAGACTTTTTCTCACTAATCGATATTCTCAAAGGCTTTTTTTAGGACATTTTTCTTTGTCTTACTTTATTTGTTATAAGCAATAACTGCGCGTTTCTCTTCTATCCAACCCTTAATACCATGCGTTACATTATAAACTTTCTTATAACCTAATTGCCTAGTGATTGCCTGACTTGCAGCACGGGTACGATTACCTGTACGACAAATTAAAGCAACAGGCTGATCAGGTTTTACTAATGCAGTAAATTCCGACATAAAATTAGGGTTTATTCTTCCTGTTTGAGTAAAAAAAGTAATTGTATGCGAGCCTTTTACAATGCCAGTTTGTTTCCATTCCTCTTCACGGCGTATATCAATTAGAGTAACGCCCTTTTTAATCATTTGTTCTAATTGAGCATTGTTAATATTGCTATAACCACCTGCCTGTGGAATCGGAGGAGTGGTGATGGATTTAGTAGATGTAGCAACCACTGTGGCAGGTTGTACTGGTGTAGTTGTTGCTATATCAGATTGTGTATTCGTCTCTGAACCGCAAGCGAGAAGAAGTACTGATAATGCAATAATAGAAGTATAGTTGGTTATTATTCCCAT
>JALVEA010000412.1 GCA_027008665.1 Thiotrichaceae bacterium
GGCTCTGAGCGTTTATTTTCACAAGTCGGCATGGCAACCTTAGCTATGTTGTATGAAACCGATGCGACTACGGTTTTGCCCCCTGGTTATCTTTGCTGTGGTTATCCGCAAACGGCGGGGGGGGATTTAGTAAAAGGGGTGCAAATTTCAACTGAAAATCGCATCTTATTCCATCGTATTGCCCATGCGCTCGATTATTTAAATATCAATACTGTGATTGTTTCCTGCGGAACCTGCATGGATCAATTACTAAAATATGAATTTGAAAAGATTTTCCCTGACTGTCGTTTACTAGACATTCATGAATATCTATTAGAAAAAGGCATAAAACTAGACGGAGTTAAAGGGACAAATTATATCTACCACGACCCTTGTCATTCACCAATTAAGCATTATGAACCGTTAAAATTAACTAGCGATTTAATCGGGCAGAAAGTAGAGCTTACTGATCGATGCTGTGGTGAAGCAGGCACATTCGCCGTCAGCCGTCCTGATATTGCCAGTCAATTGCGTTTTCGTAAACAAGAAAGCCTTAAACTCAGCCAAGAAGTTATCAATCATAAACAAAGCAAAGATAAAACCAAAATACTCACTAATTGCCCCGCCTGTGTGCAAGGTCTATCACGTTATAGTGACGATGTTGATATGGAAACAGACTATATTGTGGTTGAAATGATGAAGCATCTGCACGGTGAACAATGGAATCAAGACTTTGTAACAAAGGTACTTGATGGGGGAATTGAGAAGGTATTATTATAATTTCAGCAGGATCATGATTTTTAAACTAAAATAGGTATCTTTGTTAATCACTATTAATCAGGTAATTTATTATGAAAAGGAATTCATTGTTACTTATTCTTATTTCTTTGCTCTTGTTCAGTACAACTCAGGTAGAAGCAAAATGGCTCAAAGACAAAAATGGTTGTCATCTTTGGGTAGAAAACTCCGCCAAAAGGGTATTTCAAAGCGTGAGCTGGTTAGGGCAATGTAAAAATGGCTATGCATCAGGCAGTGGTGTTGCTCGTTATACTATGAAAGATTGGAGTCAAGATATTTATAGAGGGGATATAAAAAAAGGTAAAATACATGGCTACGGAAGATATGAATGGAGTGATAAAAGTATTTATGCAGGAGAATGGAAAAATGGAAAAATGAATGGTCAAGGTACTTCTGTTAGTGCCTCTGGACAGAGGTACTCAGGCACTTGGAGAAATAACAAACGACATGGTAAAGGTAAAGCAATATGGAAAAACCCTTGTCCAACCTGCTATCGGTCTTTTGTCGGTAATTTTTATAAAAATAATATGCGTTCAGGCGTGTATATCTTAGGGAATGGAAAGAAAATCAATAAGGGAAAAACTGAATTGAGCAATATGACTTCAACCTACCTAGATCTTATGAAAGGTTATGCAGTCAACAGGCATCTATATTATGGAAATTAAATAGGAATGGGGCAGAAAAGCTATTTTATTGCCGATTGTCATCTTGATGATAGTCGTCCACATATTACGCAATTATTTATTAAATTCTTAAATGAAATTCAACAAGATGCTAAAGAATTGTATATTTTAGGTGATTTATTTGAATATTGGATTGGGGATGATGTGCTGGATTTACCGCAAGAAGCTTGTCCTAAAACCGTTAAATTAATGCAATCTTCAATGCGAGAGCTTAAAAAACTAGCTGATAGTGGTGTTGCCATTTACCTTGCACACGGGAATCGTGATTTTCTAATAGGCGATCAATTTATCCAAGCGATTGGAGCCACGTTATTAGATGAACATCAAGTCATTGACCTTTGTGGTACGCCAACATTGATTATGCACGGGGATACACTTTGCATTGATGATATTGAATACCAAAAACTTCGCATTATGCTTCGTAACCCCCAGTGGCAAACCAACTTCCTTTCTCGCTCCATTCAAGAGCGAATTAAAGAAGCCGATAATCTGCGTAAAATTAGTCAAGAACAAACCAAAGCAAAACAAGATGATTTATTAGATGTGAATCAAAACGAAGTGGAAAGAATCATGCGTCAATTCAATGTGACACAACTTATTCATGGTCACACCCATCGCCCTGCAACACATGAATTTATATTAGACGGTAAAGTAGCAAAACGAATGGTACTAGGAGACTGGTATCAACAAAATAGCTATATGGTTTTTTATCAAAATGTCCATCTTACCGCTCGTCCCTAAATTTATTTGGGAATGCAAACGGGGGAATTTATTTCCTATAGTTTTTCAGATAAATAATTTCCTGATAAAAGGAGTGAAAGCTTCAGCTTTTCAGTTATTAAGATGAAATTTAATAAGTGAACTTAAATATTAGTAGGATCGGTGGAGTTTACGTAACCGATCATTTTATAGCATGGTTTTGGTCGGTTCTGAAAAGCTTCACCGACCCTACGCCACTCCTGCTTACGTTTAGGAAGTGGTGAAAGAAGTCAACCTGCGTAAGCAGTTAGCTTGTTGTAGATTCAACCGCCGAATACGGAAAACCGTATGTTCGGTGGTGTGGGAGGAATAATGGACGCAGTTCCATTATTCCTATTCGATGATTGTGTCTTATCCCGAACTCAGGCTATTGTACAAAGGAATAAAATTTATGTGCGGAATTTGTGGAGAATATCGTTTCGATGGTAGCTTGCCTAAGTTGCATTCTATTCAAGCGATGATGGAAAAATTAGAAAAACGCGGCCCTGATCATGCAGGAACGTTTTCAGATGGTGCATTAGCTTTTGGGCATCGTCGTCTGTCTATTTTGGATTTGTCTGAAAAAGGCAATCAACCCATGATTGATCCACAGCTTAGTTTGGCATTAGTTTTTAATGGCACTATTTATAATCATCCTGAGCTACGCAAAACCTTACAAGCGAAAGGGCATACCTTTTTTTCCACAGGTGATACGGAGGTGATTCTTAAAGCTTATGCACAGTGGGGGCGAGATTGCGTTAAGCATTTTTTGGGTATGTTTGCGATTGCTATTTGGGATTTAAAGCAAAAAACTCTATTTCTAGCCCGTGACCGTATGGGCATTAAACCACTTTATATAGCACAGGATAAAAAAGGCTTGCGCTTTGCCTCTAATACACAAGCTTTACTAGCAACAGATAATATTGACACGCGCATTGACCCTATTGCCCTGCATCATCAATTTACTTTACATGCCGTTATTCCTGCACCTCGCACCCTTCTTGCGGGGATTCGTAAATTAGAACCTGCCCATAGTTTAATGATTAAAACCAATGGCGAGCAAATATTAGAACGCTATTGGACATTGGATGCGACCCGTCCTGAAAAAGAATTATCAGAGGATGAATGGACAGAAGCCATCCATGAATCCTTAAAAACAGCGGTGCGCCGTCGTAATGCCGTTTCTGATGTGCCTGTTGGTGTTTTGCTTTCAGGAGGATTAGATTCTAGTTTATTGGTTGGTTTATTAGATGAAATAGGGATTGAGGATATACGCACTTTCAGCATCGGTTTTGATGATCAACCCGAAGAAAAAGGCAATGAATATGAATTTTCAGATGCAGTGGTGAAACGCTTTAAAACAAATCATAGCAAAATCCATATTCCCAATGAACAGACGCTCACTCGCCTGCCTGAGGCAATTGCAAATATGTCAGAGCCAATGTTTGGGCAAGATGCGATTGGCTTTTATTTGCTTTCAGAACAGGTGGCTAAAACAGTCAAAGTGGTGCAATCAGGACAGGGAGCGGATGAAGTTTTTGGTGGCTATTTTTGGTATTCCAAAATGCGCCAAGCCAAAGGCACGCCTTTAGAACGTTTCCGTCAATTCTATTTTGACCGCGATCACGATGAAATGGCGCAAATGTTAATGCCCGATTATATCGGACGCGATTACAGTGCCGAAACCATGCAAGCCCTATTAGAAGCACCACAAGCGGATACCTTTATCGATCAAGTCTTACGCGCCGATGTTACTATGCTGATTGTCGATGACCCCGTTAAACGAGTGGATAATATGACCATGGCATGGGGTTTAGAAGCGCGTGTCCCTTTTCTTGACCATGAATTAGTCGAACTCGCTGCCAAAATGCCCCCCGAAATGAAATTACGTCATCAAGGTAAATATGTGCTTAAAAAAATCTCGCGTGGTTTAATTCCCGACACTGTGATTGATCGTAAAAAAGGCTATTTCCCCGTACCCGCCTTAAAATTTGTAAGAGGAGAATTTTTAGACTTTATGCAAGATATCCTAAACTCACAACAATGCCGTGAACGTGGCATCTATCAACGTGCCTATGTGGAAAAATTACTTAAAAAACCCGAAGATTACCTAACCCGTATTCAAGGTAGCAAACTATGGCATATGGCATTGCTGGAATATTGGCTACAAATACATAAAATTTAATCAACCTATAGAGGTTCAGATATTAAATTTCTTCGGAATTGAGTGCTTTAGGCTAGCTGGACGGGTTTTGTAAACCCCTCCACACGTTTAGCTTAAACACAATAAAGCCTCACAGTTTTTGCAAGGCTTTTTAAAACGTTTCGACGGTTACAAACCCCGTCTCTTTTCCCATGCTGATGCCGTTAGGCGAGGCTGGCATTTGTTATATTATAGAACGATGTGTTTTACTGAAAAGCTAAAGCTTTCACTCCTATCTATGAGGAAATTATTTATATGAAAAACGATAGCGAAACTTTTTAGTAGGAGAATCTAATACTGTTTCCATTCAAATAAGCAAATATTTCTTTGTTGTGTGCAAAATTCTATACCAATTGCATAGATTGATTTATCACCTTGATATTTGCGGAAGTATTGTTGCTTTTCAATTTGCTCTAATGCTTTTCCTGTTGCTTTATCGACTGCTTTGATTTCAAAGATATAAATTTTATTATCCAATTTTAAAGTTAAATCAATACGGCTATGGTTAGTGGTATCCTCTGCAATAAGTTCAAAACCAAGACTGGCAAGGTAGGCATACATAACGCTGGCATAATAACCCTCGTAATTTTGTAGCTTATTATTGGTGAAATTATTGTAGGGGATAGATGAAAACAGTCGCTTAATTGATGCTTCTAGTCCTTTCAAGTCTCCTGCTTGTAAACAATCATGTAGACGTTGCTGAACCTGTAAGGTTTCATGGGTTTGCTTGGTGAGGTAAGTAATAAAAAGGACATTAAGTGAAGTTTGAATTTCACGGTTTGGAACAGTTAGTAGATAGCTTGAGCCAAACGATGTTCTGCGCTTTTCTTTAATGGTGAGATAACCTGTCTGCCACAGTAAAGCGATCAGATCAATATGATCAACATCAAAGGCATCTAGCGTTGCTATTGAGGCAATATAATTTTCCATTTCAGGGATATACCACGTTTTCTCCTCCAGTAGCTTTAAAAGAAAGCTAGGATTACCTGTACTCCACCAATAATTATCAAAATATTCAGCGCCATTAGAAATAAACAGCAAAATATCAAAGGGATTGTAAACCCTGTCACCTAAATAATTGTAGCCATTATACCAATCTTTGAGTTCCTCCATATCAACCCCTTGTAAATGTTGCTCAAAAGTGGTTTCTAAATCATGGTGGGTATAGCCACAGATAGTTGCATAATGTGGATTAAGCGTAATGTCATTAAGATTGTTTAAGCCACTAAATAAATTCACTTTACTGAATTTACTTACCCCTGTAATAAAGACAAATTTAATATAACGGTCACTGTCTTTGATCACCGAATAAATATTCTTTAGACGATCACGCATAATTCTAGCGGTATCTTTATCGTTAATATTATCCAAAATCGGCTTATCGTATTCATCAACGAGTATCACCACTTTGCCATATTGCTCATAAGCGGTTTCAATAAGTTCAGCAAAACACTCCTTAGCATCGCTGATATTTTCACAGCGAAGTTTTAGCCGTTTTTGATTGTGCTTTAAAATACTAAGAATAGTGCGATCAAGCGCATCTTGTGCATTATCTCCTTGATGCACACCTGCCCCAAAACTGATTTTGATAACAGGATAGGTAGTTTTCCAATCCCACTGATCATAGATTGCTAAACCTTTGAATAACTCTTGTTTTCCCTGAAAAATATCTTGTAAGGTATCAATAAAAAGAGACTTTCCAAAGCGACGTGGGCGAGAAAGGAAGTAGTAACGCCCATTTTCGATTAACTTTAAGGCAATAGCTGTTTTATCCACATAGACATAGTCTTCATTGCGTATATCTTGAAAAGTTTGAATACCAATAGGGAGTTTTTTCATTTTCATCACCAGTCCTTAGGAGATTTTAAGTAATTAAATCTTTATAAAATACTAGCATGAAGTCTAAGGAACGTGTATGAAAACAGGTACAAGCTTATCGGTATGGATGGGTTTATAAAACTCATTTAGCAAGACTTCTTAGGCGAAATAATATTATCAAGAAAAGTAGCAATAGTTTCTTCTGAATTCTCTATTACACAACTAAATAGTATATTTAAATACTTGTTTCCTTCTGATTTTAATTTATTCAAACACTTGTCTTTAAATAACGGATTTAATAATATCCCAATTGGTCGAAACACAAGTATAAAAAATTATAAGTATATATTATTTACTTGGAAAAAAAGTCTAGAATTTATAAATCATCTCATAATAGTTAGGACACCCATGAATTCATCACAATAATCTGACCGTCTGTCATCCCTCTTGTCATGTAATTCTGTGATTTTTCTTCGTTGTTTGTGAATAAATTCACAAATCTTCTCGCAATGACGTGAAGAAATCACTAGATACCCATTAATTTATTACGGTTTGGTTTTTAACTGAATTTTCCTAGTTACCACGTTTCAAAGGAGTGAAAGATTTATCTTTTTCCATGCCGATGCCGTTAGGCGAGGCTGGCATTTGCTATATTATAGAACGCTGTATTTTACTGAAAAGCTGAAGCTTTCACTCCTTTTTATCAATCATCCGCTCAAGATATTTTCTTAAACTATAATGCTATAATTCATTTATTAGAACTTCAAATAAGACAGGGAGAGGGGTAATGAAACGAAAATTAGTCAGTTTTGACTGGGCAACTAAACGCATCCTGCGTAGTAAGGTGAATTTTAGTATTTTGGCATCCTTTATATCCATTTAATGAGCCTAATAAAACATGGTGGTAATTTACGCGAGGCTGCTTGCTTTTATTCTATTCCATTAGAAAGTTGGATTGATCTTTCCACGGGGATTAATCCTTGTCCATGGATACCACCTGAGATTCCTATTGCAGTTTGGCAACGCTTACCTGAGGCTGATGATAATTTATTATCAGTCGCACAACATTACTATGCTTGTGATGATTTATTGCCTGTAGCAGGTTCGCAGATTGCGATTCAATCTTTGCCATATTGTCGGGGGCGTTCGCGCATTGGTATTATCAATCCTAGTTATGCTGAACATGCTTATTGGTGGGAACAGGCGGGTCATGATGTTGTGTATATGATCGCTGATGAGATTGATTGCTTGATTCATACATT
>JALVEA010000413.1 GCA_027008665.1 Thiotrichaceae bacterium
ATCTCTTCCTCATTAAGCTGTGCTGTATTACGACTCACTATCCAACTAAGGTGTTTCCTTGCTAATTTTATATCATGATTTTGCAAGGCTTGTTGAATCGGTCTGGCATGTTGCCAAAGACTTTTAGCACCCAAGGCTAGATAGCCAATAACAAGTTCAAACCACCAGCCAAATAAGGTGCTTAATGCCCAAGTGATAATAAGCAGTGGTAAAATAAGCAATAGCCATGCTAATACACCGTTTCTTACACGATTATTATTAAAATAGTTTTCTATTGCATTAGCAAGATTTCCAAAACCAACCAGCGGATGATATTGACCCACTTCCCCTATGATTGCATCTAATAAGATAATAAAGGGTAATAATAAAAAATGATTAATTTCCATTAGGATGCTGATAGGGATTGCGTTTATTTGCTTGGGATAAGCTAATGATATTGCGGTGGTTCATTATTTAAAGCAATTTCATCCATCCAGACGGCTGCCGCTTCAGAATTTGGTTGGTTTAAGAGTAACATAAGGATGACCCATTTTAGTTTATCCAGAGTAAAATCAGCATCTTCTAGTTCTAATACGCGGTCTATTGCACGTTCACGCATATCCGCTGTCAGTACATGGGCTTGTTCTAAAAACATAAGATAATTGCGGCATTCTTGGTTAATCCAATCAATTTCATGGGCTGAAAAAATACGCACTGATTTTTTATTAGGTTTAGTAATATAGATAATTTCTTCATCTGCAAGGCTTTCTAACCAGTCAAAAGCACGACGAATTTTAATATTGGGAAATCCTGCTTTATTGAGATAGCCCTGTAATATCTCTCTGTTTTGATTAACGTCTTCAACGTCTGAGTAATTTTCAAATAGATAAAATAAGACTTCAAGGGTGTTTTCACTTTTTTCCATAAAAAATACTTCTCGGGGAGGTTATTATGAAAATTACTGAAAGTGGAATGGTTTAAGGAAGTTCCAAGCAATTAAATTACTTGAAGCTTCCTAAAAGAAGATTGGTAAAGTTTAAGTAGAGCAATTCTAAAATGATGTTACTTTTCTTTTATACGGGTGTAGCTTCCTCTTCCACTAGCGGCAATAAATCCATTCAATTCAAGTATTAATAGAATGGAGGAAAGTGCTTCTGGGGTCAATCCCGTTTGTATGACTAATTGATCTATTGATAAGGGATCGTATCCCATTGTCTCTAAAACTAACCGTTGATCCGCATCAGATAGCGCTTGGTAGCTATTATTTTGAACAGATTTATTTTCGTAATTATTTGGTAAGGAGGAGGGTTTTAATAGTAAATGCTCAAGTTGAGGGGCTAATTCTTCAAGAATATGCTCAGCCGTTTCGGTTAATTTTGCGCCTTGGCGTATTAGTTGATGACAACCTCGCGCAAGTGGATTATGAATCGAGCCTGGAATAGCAAACACTTCGCGCCCCTGTTCACTCGCATAACGGGCGCTAATCAAAGAGCCACTTTTTAAGGCGGCCTCGACAATTAACGCGCCTAAACTCATGCCGCTAATAATGCGATTACGACGTGGGAAGTTCCTTGCTAGCGGCGATACCCCAATCGGTAATTCGGTGATAATAGCCCCTTGTTCAACAATACGATGCGCCAGCTCACGATGTCTTGCAGGGTAAACGCGATCAATACCCGTGGCAACCACTGCAATAGTGACTCCATTAACATCTAAAGCACCTTTATGGGCTAAGCCATCAATGCCTAATGCCATGCCACTGGTAATACATAAACCACTTTGGGCAAGGTGTTTAGAAAATTCATAGCATGTATTTTGTCCACCTTGTGTTGGGTTACGGCTGC
>JALVEA010000414.1 GCA_027008665.1 Thiotrichaceae bacterium
ATTTTGAAAAAAATAGAAGAAAAAATTGGAATTTTTAAAAAAAGCGATTATTTTTTAATGGGGTAGACTGTGGAGGTTTTTCTACAGTCTCGTTATGCGTAAATTACTGAGAGGAAGCACCAGTAAAAAAGGACACCCATAATTATATTGATTAGGTTATGGATGTCCTAAAAAAATTATCTTGATAGAAAGTAGTAATAATATTCTTTCCTATCCTTCGCAACGCCAGCGTGTTGCTAATTGCGTCACCACGCTGGCGCGATGGGGACGAGGCGACAGATTACACTTGAGAAAAATTAGGATGAGAAAAATTAAGACATCCATCAATTAATCATTATAATTATAGGTGTCCAAGATTTCCCTTCCAAGATTTCCCTAGATTTCCCTAGATTTCCCTAGATTTCCCTAGATTTCCCTTACATTCCAGACAACACGGGCGTTAGTAATAATAAGCCCAAAGTACGGTGTTTCTATTCAAAATAATTGCTCTTATCCTTGGTTATGCGTACAATGTAAGTATGAAAAAATTAATATTTGAATGGGATGATAAAAAGGATAAGGTAAATGTTAAAAAGCATGGTGTCGCTTTCAATGAGGCGCAAACTGCTTTTCATGATGAATATGCTATTCAATTCTTTGACCCAGACCATTCAGAAGATGAAGAAAGATATATCTTACTTGGGACAAGTTTTAAACTTAAAACTATTATTGTCTGTCACTGTTATCGCCAAGAAGAAACAGTTGTAAGAATTATTTCTGCAAGAAAAGCAGATAAAGATGAAGAGCAAGCATACTGGAGCAATAGATCATGAGAGAGCATTATGATTTTTCCTCAATGAAAGGAAAAAAGAACCCTTACATAAAGCATTTAAAACAACCCGTCACTATGCGTCTTGATATAGATTCAGTTGACTATTTTAAGTCCTTAGCTGAAGAAAGTAACATCCCTTATCAAACACTTATAAATTTATATCTAAGAGATTGTGCTCTTAATCATCGTAAGTTACAGATGCAGTGGACAAGTTAACAGAAATAATTAGGACACCCATTAATTTATCTCAATAATCTCACCGCCTGTCACTCCTTTTGTCATGTAACTCCGTAATTTCTGACATACTAAATTTGGAAGTATTCAAATACCAAACGGAGTTCCTCATGACAATAGCCCGATCACGTCAAATAGATCTATCTGCTACGCCTTACTACCACTGCATTAACCGTTGTGTACGTCGTGCTTTTCTTTGTGGCACTGACCAGCAGAGTGGTCAAAGCTATGAACATCGCCGTGGTTGGATAGCCGATAAGATCAAACTCCTGTCTGAAAGTTTTGCTATTGACATCGCTTCCTACGCTGTTTTGAGTAATCATTACCATGTTATTTTACGAGTAGATAAAGACGAGGCTGAAAGTTGGTCATGGGAAGAAGTGCATCGTCGCTGGAATTCACATTTTTCCAATACCCCTGTGCTTGTGACGCGCTATCTAAACGGTGAGACATTCAGTAAGGAAGAGCTACTCAAGCTGGATGAAATCATAGAAACTTGGCGTGAACGCCTTTATGACATTAGCTGGTTTATGCGTATTCTCAATGAGTACATCGCCCGTGAAGCTAACAAAGAAGACAATGTCACTGGACGCTTCTGGGAAGGGCGCTTTAAAAGCCAAGCATTACTGGATGAACAGGCACTAATAACCTGTATGGCTTATGTTGACCTGAATCCTATCCGAGCAGATATGGCAAAAACACTTGAACAGTCAGATTTTACTTCGATTCAGGAACGCATCCATAAAGCGATTAATAACGAAAACCACACTTTG
>JALVEA010000415.1 GCA_027008665.1 Thiotrichaceae bacterium
AATTGAAGATGTGGTAGCTTATTTAAATCAAGCCTATTATAAATTCCCCCCTAAAAATAAAAAGAATCAAAATACACCTCAGGAGCATAAAGCTGATCAACGAGAATAATATAATATGAGCAACAAAATTGTTGCTAAACGCAATGTTGAACAATATACGGGGCGGGTTATTACCCGCTTTGGAGCAGAATTATTAGTAACCAATGGTGATCAACGTCCATTGCGATGCATCACTAAAAGAAAATTAGATCATGCAGCTTGTGGTGATGAAGTCGTTTGGCAGGAAAATCAGCATGGTAACGCTTTTGTTACCAAAATATTACCTCGCAAAAATGCACTGACACGACGCACCTATCGTGGTAGACCAAAAACCATTGCTGCTAATATAGACCAACTGATTGTTACTAGTTCATGGTTGCCACGACCTATTTGGGATTTAGTGGATCGCTATTTAATGGCGGCAGTGCAACTTGAAACAGATGCTATTATTATTATTAATAAAAGCGATTTAGAGCTAAAACAAGCAACTAAAGAAGATAAAAAAGCACTACAAGATTATCGAGATATTGGTTATACCGTTATTTCTATTAATGCCATTAATGGGGACGGTATTGATGAGTTGCGTGAATTAATGAAAAATAAGATCAATATTTTTGTAGGACGTTCAGGTGTAGGGAAGTCATCCATTGCACAGCACTTTCTGCCTGATACAGAAATATTGGTAAAAGAGATCTCTCAATCAGGCGAGGGACAACACACAACCACCACGGCAACATTGTACGATTTAGGTAATGAAGCTTATCTTATCGATTCACCTGGGGTTCGTGATTATGCTTTAGATGAATTGACACAAAGAAAGCTCAGTGATGGTTATCGTGAATTTGCATCTTATGTACAAAATTGTCGTTTTAATAACTGTACACATAATCATGAGCCACAATGTAGGGTTAGAACAGCTGTTGAGCAGGGAGAAATTTCCCCACAACGTTATCAACGTTATCTCAATGCTCTAAAAAATATGGTGTAAGCAACAATAATAATATTAGGGATGAGAGTGTTTTCTTTTATTGGCGGTACGATCTTCATTTCTTGAAAGGTCGCGTAATTTAATTTGCTGTCCTGCAACCCATGTTTTATAAAGGTGTTTATAAATTTCCTTGGGCATACCTTCAGGCAAATTAACGGTACTGTAATCAGCATTAATTTTTAGATCTTGAATATATTGACTTTCTAAGCCTGCTTCATTAATCAGCGCGCCCACAATATGTTTTGCCTGTGCGCCATGTTCGCTGCCGACTTCTAGACGATAGGGTGTCATTGGTATTTTATCGTTATCACCTGATTTCTTTTTAGGTTTACGTTTACGACTTTCCTGATTTTGACGATCATTTCGATTATCAAAATTACGCTCATTCTTATTACGACGATCACGTCTTCTATCATTGCCTGGGCGGTCTTTTCTAGTTTCATTTTGACTAAAGGCAAAATCTGGAATAGCCCCTTTTTTCTCTACTAAGGGACGTTCACGTTGTGCTAGATAGCTTAATGCAGCTGCAATTTGCGTTGGGGTAAGCTCGCTTTCTTGGCTTAATTCAGTAATGAGTGTTTCAAAAAAATCCAATTTATTATTGGTAGCAGTTTCAATAATATTGGCTTTAAAACGTGCGATACGGTTGTCGGTAATATCTTGTGGCGAGGGGAGTTTTAAAGGCGTTATTTTTTGACCTGTTGAGCGTTCAATCGATTTTAACATGCGATCCCCTCGTGGCGGAATAAAGAGTATTGCTGTTCCCTCGCGTCCAGCACGTCCTGTACGCCCAATACGATGAACATAGGATTCTGTATCGTGTGGCATATCATAATTAATAACATGAGTAATGCGTTGTACATCGAGTCCGCGGGCAACAACATCGGTAGCAACAATAATATCTAAAGAGCCTTTTCTGAGACGATTAATCGTTTTTTCACGTAAATCTTGTTTAATATCACCATTTAAAGCGGTTGTCGCGTAGCCACGTGCCTCTAGTTTTTCCGCTAGCTCAATAGTCATTGATTTAGTGCGTACAAAAACAATTACAGCCCCAAATTCATCCGACTCTAAAATACGGGTTAATACATCCAATTTGAGGAATGTTTTGCCTTTCCAGTAATATTGCTTAATAGTTGAAACCGTTGATGTTTTGCTTTTTATTTTGATTTCAACAGGATCATTTAAATAACGTGAAGTAATACGTTTAATAGGGGCTGGCATGGTAGCTGAAAACAGAACCACCTGACGTTCGCTAGGTGTGTCTTTAAGAATGGTTTCAACATCATCGATAAAGCCCATGCGTAACATTTCATCAGCCTCATCTAGTACCACTGTTTTTAAATCTTGCAGCTTTAAGGTATTACGGCGTAAATGATCCATTACACGTCCTGGCGTGCCAACAATAACATGCACATCACGACGTAGCTGTCGTAATTGAATACTAATATTTTGACCACCATAAATGGGGAGTACATGAAAGCCTTTTAAATGGCGTGCATAGGTTTGCCATGCCTCTGCAACCTGAATTGCCAGTTCGCGTGTTGGTGTAAGCACCAAAACTTGCGGGTGTTTTTTTGATAAGTCTAGCTTGGATAACAATGGTAATGCAAAGGCAGCTGTTTTGCCTGTGCCTGTTTGTGCTTGCCCTAAGAGATCACGCCCTGCTAACAGAGGAGGAATACTTTCTGCTTGAATGGGTGAGGGTATTTCATAACCTGATTCTTCTACAGATTGAAGGACTGGTTGAATGAGTTTGAGGTCAGCAAAACTGATGCTTATTTGTTCGGACATTGAGGTCACACGAGTAAAAGAGGGGGCGCATATTATACGCTATTTTTCTTCTATAAGGTGTTTTATATTTCGAGCAATGAAAAGAGAATGCTAAAATCAAACAGTTTCTCTTTCTAATAAATAATAAATTCTGTATATTTACAGTAAATTCAAACAATTAAAAGAAGGGAGTTTTTTATGAGGATATTGATAGATAAAATAGATGATTTTTCATCATTAAGCGCTATAAAGCTATTTTTAACAGGATTATTGTTTATAAGTTTAGTAGCCTGTGAAAAACAAGAGCCAGAAACCATTAGTTCTGAGTTAAATTTACACGTATCTGCTATTGGAAATGATCAATTTTTGTCGGAGGAAACAGAGGAAAGTAATGATCAAATTGATTCTAATGTTATTGAAGAAAAAACAATTAAAGCAAATGATCAATTAATAGAAGACGTTCCACAGTATTTATCTACTCCTATTGCCCTTAAAACAAAAAATAGAAACGTTTTTGCACAAGATGGATTGACAACACCTTTTATGGAGGATGAGTTTTATCTACTCGGATGGTCAGCGGATGGCGAGAAAATCGCCTATGCCATACAGCGTGAGACTGATGCCGCAGCGTTGTTTTCTGCTGGTATTTATATTCAAGATTTAGTCACTGATAAAATTGTATGGGGAATGAAAAAAGAAACAGAGCTGGAAGAATTAAATAATATTAAAGATTATTGGGTTAAAAACAAGCAAGCAATAAGCCAAGGGATGAGCCAGCATCATATTATCCTTGGCGATCATTCTGTGTTGAAAAACACCCCGATTATTTATAACAATGATCAGTTCGATTATAGCGTTAAAACGACAAAAGCAAATATTGGTAATGAACTGAAAGCTTATCGAGTTTTATTAAACTCAAAGCTTAAAGGGAGTAAAGAAATAGCTAAAGTCACGTTGCAAGTCAAAGGAGATCAGCTAGGAGGAAAAGAAAAAGTTGCTGTTTTAGGGTATTTTCAAGGGGCAGATGAAGCCCGTGTTGCAACACTAGTGGCTCTATTAGAATCTGGATGGGAAGGTTCACGTATTGTTCGTTATAAAATTATTGGTGCCAGTTTAAAGTATGGGAAGTGGCATAAGTAACTGATGTTTTTATAACTATTCAACTAACTCATAACTACGCTCATTTCTATTTTTTATTCTGGAATAAAATTAACTTCTTTCTGGTAATTTGCTCAATATGAGCTACACTTTTAATCAGATAAATTTGCGTAGGTAGTTAGTTGAGGAGGTTCTACAGATCATTTTGAAGCTGTTCTGGCATCAATTCTGAAAAAAACCTAAATCATTAATGTGACCACTGGTTACAAAGCTTGCAACTGAATATCTATCATATCTATTTATAAAAGGTGATCTGAGTTAATCTTGATGCGGTTTTTAAAACCGAAGTCATTGTTTGATGCAGTCATCAACTAGGGAAGAGAAAAGACCTTAATTATAATACTTTGTTGTTGCATCCTCTTTCCTGTGAGCATTATAAATTCAGATTTTTTGCTGTGCTTTGCGTCATAGTATCAAAACAATAATGATATGTAAGGGAGAATAAATATGTCGATTAATCTTATAAAGAAGCTACCTCTAACCTTAGCCGTGGGAGGTATTTTATTTGCGGGTTGTGGTGGTGGGGCTAAATCAGTTGATTTATCAACCATTGAAGGTGCGAATATTGATGATCTCTATATTGTAGATTGTTTGCTTCCAGGTCAGGTTAGAACGTTAGGCAGTAGACTTTCTTATCTCAGTGCAAGACGTGTCATAAAAACAAGTGGATCAGAATGTGGTATTCGTGGTGGAGAGTATGTCGCTTATGATAGGGCAAATTATAAGACAGCTTTAAAGGTTTGGATGCCTTTAGCTAAAGCGGGTGATGCAAAAGCACAGTCTTATGTGGGTGAAATCTATGAAAAGGGTCTTGGAACACAGCCTAATTATCAAAAAGCGGCCATTTGGTATCAAAAAGCGGCTAGTCAAGGCTATGCTCGCGCTAAAATGAGTTTAGGGTCTCTCTATGAACGAGGATTGGGTGTCCCAAGGAGCAATAGCAAAGCATTGGTGCTTTATAGAGAGGCATCAGGATTGAAAGACAAACAGATTGAATTTGTAACAGAGGCACAACGTCGCTCAAGAACGGCGCAAAGTATGCAATTAGCACAAACTCAACGTGAGTTACAAATTGCCTTAGGACGTACAGGTCAGCTTGAGTCAGATGTAAAAGAACTTCAAGCCGAAGCCAAAAGGCTTAAAAATTTACCACCTAAAATTATAACAAAAACAGTTATTAGAACGAATGAAGTTACAGTCCAAGACCCTAAAAGAGAACAAGTAATTAGACAACTTAGTCGTGATTTACAAAAAGAAAGAGCAAAAAAACAAAAAATTAAAGCACGGATTGTTCGTGTGCAAGTGCCTGTTGAGAATAGAAAATTGCAACGGGAATATGAGCAAAAAGAAGCGGAAATTGCTCGTTTAAAGAAAGATATTGCTAAGCTTAAAATAGCCAAAAAAACCAACGCTCCAAAAACTCAAGCAGCACAAAAAGAACGCGTCGCTGAACAGGTTGCTATTATTGAAAGAACGATTAAAAAGAAAAAGAGAAAGATTAAAAAAGTAGAAAAAAAAGTAGCAATGCTACGTTCTGTTGATAAAAGCACGAGTAGTAGCAATAGCAATTTAAGTGGTATTAATTTTGGGCGTTATTATGCGTTAGTCATCGGTAATAATAACTACAGTAATTTTGATAACTTAAAAACAGCCGTTAATGATGCTGAGTCAGTTGCTTCTGTTTTAAGATCACAATATGGATTTAAAACAGCGGTACTAAAAAATGCTTCTCAGAAAAAAATGCTGAGTGCATTTAATAGTTTTGTGAAACGTTTAGGTTCTAAGGATAATCTTTTAATTTATTATGCAGGGCATGGTCAATTAACGGGCGGTGGTCATTGGTTGCCTTCTAATGCTTCTAAAAGTAATAAAAAAACATGGGTTTCCAATGCTGCTTTGACCAATTTTATTGATGCCATGAAGGCCAAGCATGTTCTTGTTGTGGCAGACTCCTGTTACTCTGGGACACTCTCCCAATCAGCCATACCGCGTCCAATACTCAATTCAAAAAGAAATAGGGCTTGGTTTGATGCAGTAACAACCACAAAAGTTCGGGTAGTGATGTCTTCAGGTGGATTAAAACCTGTTTTAGATTCAGGTAGTGGTAATCATTCTGTCTTTGCCAATGCATTTTTAAGTGCTTTACGTTCAGGTGGTTCGGTAATGGAAGGGGCTGGGTTATATCAGGCGCTTCGCCAGCAGGTAAAAACCGCATCAAGTGCGAGGGGGCATCGACAAACTCCCGTTTATGCGCCAATTAAATTTGCAGGACATCAAGCAGGTGATTTTATCTTCCTAAAAGGTGGGCGTGTTGCTTCTTTAGATCCGCGACAAAACCCAGAGAAGGATAGTTATAAAGTACAGCGTTTTTGGGCTTTGCGGGAGTTGTTGTTTGTCTTTAAGGTTTAAAAAAACAAACAAAAAAAATTAATTACTATTAAAAAGAGGTGTTTCAGATGGATGTTTTTTGTAAACGAAAAGGTATCTTAAAGTCTTTTATTAGAGCGTGGGGGATAGCATTGTTCTTGTTTACCACGACTGTTTATGCGGCAGAGGTGACTGTTAATATTACACCGCAAACGACTACTGTTAGAGAGGGAAGGGGAGTACAAATAAATGTTACCGTTTCTGGATCACCTGAGTGCAGAGTGGGTATTAGATCATCAGGAGATGCTGAGAATAACAGGGATTATACTGCCACGCCTTTTGTTGATGATATTGATATCAACCTTGTTACCGCTGATGCTTCAGATGCAATCGGTACGGGCTCTACTTCTTTCTCTTTTAAAGCTATAGCAGATGATGTGGTCGAAGGTAATGAAATAGCAACTTTTAATGCTAATGTTCGCTCTCCTTGTACTCTAAGTTCTAACTCTACGCAAGCAAGAGTAACAATCATCGATGAAACAGTTCGGACTAATAATTTAACCGCTTCTTTTTTACCTTCACAAATAACACTACAAAAGGGTGTAGGAAATACTAAGATTTCTGATATTAGGTTTAGTTTACCCACTGGGAAACAACCTGATAATCACTGTAGAGCCGTTGCAAGGGTTAATGTTGTTGGAGGTACAGCAAAATCAGGAGTAGACTTTAATTTCAGCCCCACGGTGTTTAATTATTCTGCTGGTGATGGTGATTCTAAAACTAAAGTAGTAAATCTTGAGGTTTTAGAAGGTACGGCTGGTAGTGGTGATAAGACTGTTGTATTAGAGGCAGTTTTTAGGAGTAATGGAGCTGGAGGAAGAAATAGTTGTCCACTGGTTGGTGCTAGGTCTAAAAGAATTACAGTAACGCTTGAGGATATTCCTGCTGTTACACCTCCTTCTCCTTCTCCTCCTTCTCTTTCTGTTGAAGCAACAGCTTCTATATCAGCAACAAAATCCGTAGTAAGAGAAAATGAGACTGTTGCTGTTAATTATACAATTAATGGTGATACAGCCTCATGTACTTCGGTTCATCCTTTCGTTAT
>JALVEA010000416.1 GCA_027008665.1 Thiotrichaceae bacterium
TTGGGGTAGGTTGATGAGTTGTAGTTTTTTATTATTTTGTTCGCTGTGGCGTTGCCAACTGATAAATAAGGCGATGCCTGCGCTGTCGATGCGGGATAGTTTTTGGCAATCAATTTGTATTAGATTCGGTGATGTTTCAATGGCTTTTGAACCTTGTTGAATAAGGTTGCCGATAGAGTCATAAGTCAGGCTACCTTTTAATTGGTAGCCTGATTTGTTTTTGATAAGTTGCGGCATATTTTATGATTTATTATTTTTTTCTAAACGTGCAATTAAAGCATCGAGTCCTTTACTAGAGACTTCTCGGGTAAAGTTAGTGCGGAAATTAGTAATTAAATTAAGCCCTAGAATTTCAATATTATAGGCTTTCCACTGACCTGATTTATTACGCACATCATAATTAGCAGCGACTGCGGCACGTCCTTTAGGTGTAATAATGGTTCGTACTGTTTCATAGCCATCACGACCTGCTGAGATGGAGTTTTTAATTGTCATTACCGCACCTGCATAATCGACCATATTTTTGGCATAGCTTCTTATTAACATGCTGCGATAGGCTTGAAGAAAGCGTGTTTTTTGGTTTTCTGTTGCAGTTTTCCAGTGTTTTCCGAGTGTTAATTTTGCCATTGCTGTAAAATCAATAAAGGGCAAAACTTGTTTTTCTACAATCGCATTCAATACGGCAGGATTACTTTTTAACTCATTTTTTCTTTTTTCTAACTGCATAAAAATGGCATTATTTGCTTTTAAAACCGCGGTTTCTGCGGCGATATTTTTTGCTATTGCCATTGGTGATAATGCAAAGCTAAATAATAAAATAATAAGGGTAGTTAATTGTTTCATTGTTGCGACTCTCTTGCTTTTTAAAATATTTTTTATTTACTGGTAAGATCTACCATGAATTTACCAATGATTTCTTCTAAGACCATAGCAGATTGCGTTAAGGTGATTATACTGCCTGATTTTAAGACCTCATCTTCTGCGCCAGGTTCCAAGGAGATGTATTGTTCACCTAATAAACCTGCGGTATAAATACTCGCTTGGGTGTCAATACTAAGTGGGTATTGAGAATCAAGAGTTAGGGTAACTTCGGCTTGTCCGCGTTGCTGATGGTATTTAATTTGGCTAACACGTCCTATTTTTACCCCTGATATAGAAACCACTGCACGGGTTCTAAGCCCACCGATATTGTCAAAATAGGCTTTAACATCATAGCCTTTATTTGCACCTAAACTAGTGACATTACTGATATTTAAGGCTAATAAAAACAGTGCGATGAAACCGAATAAAACGAAGACACCCACCATTATTTCTATATTTTTTGATGCTCGCATCTTTAAATTCCAAACATAATATTGGTTAAAACAAAATCCAAAGCCAAAATAGCTAAGGCAGAATAGACAACTGATCGGGTGGTTGCTTCACTAACTCCAGCGGCGGTAGGTGTTGCATCATAGCCTTCAAAAACAGCAATCCATGTCACCACAATGCCAAAAATAAAACTTTTAATTAGACCGTTAAGGACATCATGCTGGAAATCCACCTTTGCCTGCATTTGTGACCAAAAAGAACCTTCATCGACACCCAACCAAAGACTGCCAATTAGGAATCCGCTATAGATACCAATGGCCATAAAAATAGCGGTCAAAATGGGTAATGAAATAATGCCAGCAATCAAGCGAGGACTAATAATGCGTTTGATGGGGTCAACTGCCATCATTTCCATGCTTGCCAATTGTTCAGTGGCTTTCATTAGACCAATTTCAGCCGTTAAAGCAGATCCTGCACGTCCTGAAAATAATAATGCGG
>JALVEA010000417.1 GCA_027008665.1 Thiotrichaceae bacterium
AAAATTGAACGATTCCTCTTGCGAGGTTGATTCCCATCGGCAATGTTGTAAAAGCTTGTCAATCCAAGCACACCGACCCGTTAAGGTCTTTTAATACTTGGAGACAGAGCCTCAGACTTGGGAGGCATCCGAGGGTGTCATAACTTAAACAACGTAGTTCTCGAAGAACTTAGCCTAATCACCTATTCAATCCGAAGACCTATCTTAAATCTCACGATTCAAGCCCCTCTGTCTTTAGCTGAGGGGTAGTTGACCACCATTATCAATCCATATAGAAAATATTTCTATTACTCGCATAGCTTGTTAGTCCCCTAACATATCCTGCAAATTAGAAATATAAGACTGTGCGGTTTGTTGCATTTCTTCATGAGAGACGACTTTACGGTTTGCCCATTCGAGATGTTCTTCAGGTAACTCTTCTAAAAAACGGCTTGGTTCACAAGGGATACTTTCACCATAGCGTTGACGTGTTTTAGCAAAGCTAATCGTTAATTGTTTTTTTGCACGGGTAATACCTACATAGGTTAAACGACGCTCTTCTTCTAAACCCTTTTCATCTTCCATACTATTGGCATGAGGTAATATTTCTTCTTCAACCCCGACCATAAACACATAAGGAAACTCCAATCCCTTAGCGGTATGCAGTGTCATTAGGCTAATATCATTTTGCTCTTCATCTTCCTCTTTATTACGTTCCAGAATATCCATCAATGCCATATGTGAAACCACGTCTGACAGTGTTTCCTTACCATCACCCTCATTATAAAGTCGTTTTACCCAATCAACAATTTCATTCACATTTTGCATCCGCCGCTCCGCCATTTTAGGCGATGAACTGGTATGTTGTAGCCACTCTGCATAATCGGTTTCAATAATCACTTTATTCACAATCGCATCAGGTTCTAATTCTTGATTAAGCCGTATCATTTCATTAACCCAATAGGTAAAACGCTCTAAACGTGCTTTAGCTCGCACACTAATTTTCTGTGCAAAACCTAATTCAGTACTCGCTGCAAATAGGCTCACATTACGCTTATTGGCATACTCTCCTAATTTTTCTAAGGTGCTTGCGCCAATCTCACGCTTAGGTGTATTAACCACACGCAAGAAAGCAGCATCATCAGCGGTATTACTAATCAAGCGTAAATAAGCCAAGGTATCTTTAACTTCGGCTCGTTCAAAAAAGGACATTCCCCCTGTGATTTTATAGCTAATATTATGATCACGTAAGGCACGTTCAAATAAGCGGCTTTGATGGTTGCTACGATACAAAATAGCAAACTCTTTATACTGAGCACGATCACGAAATACATATTTCATAATCTCAGTCACCACCTGCTCCACTTCATGCTCAGCAGTACGACAAGGCAAAATATTAATACGCTCCCCCTCCCCTAAAGCACTCCATAGATTTTTATCGTAAAGATGGGGATTATTAGCAATAAGCTGATTGGCACTATTTAAAATACGCGAGGTAGAACGATAATTTTGCTCTAATTTAATCACTTTCAAATGCGGATAATCACTGCTTAACTGGCTAATATTTTCAGGACGCGCACCTCGCCATGCATAGATAGACTGATCATCATCCCCCACCACGGTCAAACCAGAACGCATCCCTATCAACTGCTTCACTAGATGGTATTGACAGGTATTGGTGTCTTGATATTCATCTACTAACAAATAACGCAGTTTCTGTTGCCATTTTTGCAATATTTCAGGATGCTCCTTAAACAACTGCACAGGAAGCACAATTAAATCATCAAAATCCAATGCATTATAGGCTTTAAGTTGGCGCTGATAGCGCTCATAGACTCTAGCCGCTAATAACTCCCCCGATGTTGTTGCCATTTCATAAGCTTTCGTCGGGGAGATAAAATCATTCTTCCATCTTGAAATAAGCCAACGGTAATCTTCATCATCATCTGCCGCATCGGTATCCGCTTCTTTTAAGGTCAGCTCTTTAATAATAGTGCCTGTATCCTGTGCATCAAAAATAGTAAAACCTGACTTATAACCCAGCGTTTTATATTCACTTCGAATAATATTTAACCCCAAGGTATGAAAAGTAGAAACCGTTAAACCTTTAGATTCTGATTTATGCAACAACTCACTTACCCGTTGCTTCATTTCACGCGCCGCTTTATTGGTAAAGGTAATCGCGGCAATATTTCTAGCATTCAGACCTGCCTTACGAATCAACCATGCAATTTTAGTGATAATAACGCGCGTTTTACCGCTTCCTGCACCTGCTAACACTAAAAGAGGCGTACCGATATGTTCTACTGCTTTTTTTTGTTGGGGATTGAGATCATTAGACATTAATTTTTCAACGCTTTTATTTTTTTAAATTACTAAAAAAACCTGACAGGAGTATTTATTTTTTTTGATAAAGACCGCGGATAATAACAATTTTATCGACTAATAATAAAATTATTTCATTCAGCTTCTTATTGTTTGATCTATAATCAATTAAGCCAATATTTACACAATCACAAAGGACAATGGAATATGTTTAAACAAAGCAAGGACGATGATAATAAACTGAATTCTAAACATCATACACTCTACAAAAAGGAAATTGCGGAAAAAGAAATCAAAGTATCAAAAGATACTTATAAAAAAAACCCGAAACACACCGCTTATAGAATGTTTATTGCCGAATTTCATGAACATGAAAGAGGTCTACACGATATATTTAATCAACTATGGGATGCTAATGAACATGACACCTTAGAGTTGCGTATTAATTCCTATGGCGGTTTTATCAATGAAGGCAGTCAATTTTATTCGATAATAAAAAATAAATTTCAAGGCAGAACAACAACTATCTTAGATTCTTGTGGATACTCAATGGGTGCGCTGATTTTTTGCATGGGAGATAAACGTGTTATTACCCAACGAAGTGATTTAATGTTTCATGATTATTCGGGTGCAGTCTGGGGAAAAGGAGGTGAAATTGAATCACAGTTTAAACACCAAACACAGCATTTAAGAGAATTTTTTGAGGATGTTATTGTAAAATCCAAGTTTTTAAAGCAAAAAGAATACAAAAAAATGTTAGCAGGAACAGACTTTTGGATGAAACCAGAGGAGCTATGCCAACGCGGTATTGCAACTCATGTATTGGTGGATGGTAAAGAAATCAAGGCTAAAAAGTATTTAAAACAAAAATCGTGATAAGAAAACTCCTGTTTATATTACTGCTTAGTTCACTAGATTCATTTGGAAGAATAAGAATGGAATGAACTCCCCATAATTCGTTGAATTTTAGCCACTTCACTATTCATTCCTTTAATGGCTTTAAATGCGAGTAAACGGTATCTAAAAATCGATTCCTGCGTTTGCATAATGTCCATAAAACTACTGTTTCCTGTTTCAAAGTTGTTTTTTGCAATATCTAAAGAAGCCTTTGCTTTAGGCAGAATTTTAGATTGATACAGAGCATAATTGCGTTGCTGGCTTTGATAACGACTATAAGCTTGTTGGATCTGGTCTTCGGTTTTGATGCTAAGGGCTTTTATTTTCATTTGCAGTGCTTTGGCTTTTGCCTTAGTTTCGGTGAGATAGGCATCGTTAGTAGCGAAGAAGTTACTGCTTTTTATGTTAGGTCGATTTGCAAAAGTGGCGCGATTAGCATTACTTCCAATTTGTTTGCTCATTTGGTTTTGAAAACGGCTCGTACCTGCATCAAAATCAGGGTAAAAACGTCGATCAGAAAGGCGAATCATGCGTTGCATTTTTTCCAATTCAGCGCGTAAATTAGCAATTTCTATGCGTTTTTTCTTTGCAATTTGGATTAATGGCAGGCTACTAGTTGTTAGACGAATAGGTTTTAAACGATCTAGTTTAGTGAGTTTAAAATGACTTGGTAGATTGAGTAGCGCATTTAAACGTGCTTGCTGTGCTTGTTGTTTGTCTTTAGCGAGTTGTACATCGTTATTATTTCCAGCTATTTCTATATCTACTTGTAAGATACTGCCTAGTTTGGCAGTGTTGACGCTGTAATTATTTTTTAATTCTTCTCTTAATGAAACTAGTAGTTTTCCCATTTTTTGGGTCAGTTTGATATTGTGCTGACTGTATTGTAATTCATAATAGGCAAGCCGTGTTTGAGTTATCACATCTTGTACTGTTTGTTTTAGTTTTAAGCGCGATGCTTCAATACTTTGGTCGATAATATTGGCTTTTAAACTACGCAATGCGGGAAAAGGGAAGCCTGAGCTAGCAGAGCGATTATGTTTTTGAGTGCTTCCTGTGAGAGTTAAGCTATTAGTAAAGGCGCTGTATTGAAGTAGCATATCATCTAAATAATTGACTTGATCATATTGAGATAAACTAGCCAATGCGCTTTGCTGTTGGCTTTGAATTTCCAAATTATTCTTTAATGCGAGCGTTAACACAGCATCTAATGAGGAGTGTCCTTCTAGCCATGCTTGATGCGATTCTCTGCCATGCAATGTGGTCATTTGTTGCTGAAAAACAGGCGTAGGCGTGTATAAACCATTATGTATAACGACTGATCTTATATGTGCATTGCTTCTTTTTTTACGTTGTCTCAGTTGTATTTGTTGTGCAGTATAACGTCGGCTATTAAGTGTTGCGTATTTCATCACGGTAGCATGAGGGACTTTACGCGCTTTAAGGTTTTGTTGTACATAGCGAGAATATTGATACTGATTCGCCTCTTGATGCAGACGGTTAGCGGTGATATTGGTGGCGTTTCTAGCGCTGTTGATTTTGCTTTTAAGCTTGGTTTGTAATTCCGTACAGGCAGTGAGCGTCATAAGACTAATCAGTGGTAATAATATGAGATTGAGGTTTAATCGGTAAATTTTGCTCTTGTTCATAATGATTTCCCCGTTAATCTTTCCATTTCGGCAATATTTTTTGCATAATCAGCAAGGGCGCGTTGATAAGCCAATTGGAAATTAAGCCATGTCGATTGTGTTTCTAGGTATTTTGCAATAGAACCTTTATTTTGACGGTATTGTAACTGCGCTATTTGCAAGGCACGATTCGCCTGTGGGATTAAATTATCACCATACAGTGTAATTAATCGATAGGAATTATTTAGCTTAAAATAAATGCCTTTGACTTTGTTTCTAAGACGGTGTTTTAAGGCTTTTTTAGCTTCAATATTCTTAAGTTGATTCAGTCTAGCTTGTTCTTTAATCGCATTATTTTTCTCAAAATTAAGCGGGATGCTAATCCCAATACTCACCGCTAATCCGTCTTTGCTATTATTTTTAACCCCATTGATACCTGAACTGCCGATTTGGGTATAACGCAAGCCTAAATCAAAATCAGGGCGTTCGGCATAGCCTGCTAATTTCTTTTCAATGCTACTTTTTTCAATTGCCAAGTCAGCTATTTGCAATTCCTCATTGGTGTCTGCCCAGCGGTATAAATTAATCAGCTTATGAGCTAGTTTGGCAGGTTTTTGAGTATTACTGCGAACTCGAAAATTGTATTCTGGATGCCGATTTAAGAGTGTATTAATGCGTGTTTTTTCACTTGAACGTAGCTCTGTTAATAACTGCACATCATAAGAAACCTGTGCATATTGGCTTTGCGCCTTGGCAACATCGTTTAAGGTGCTAATATCAGCCGCATAATCTGCGCTAGAGATTTTATTAATGGTTTCTAATAGTTTCTTATTTTTCAAACTAAGCTGAATCGCATTTTCTAAATAAACTAGCTCATGAAAAGACTGCTTTATATTGACGATTAAATCACGACTGGCTTTATCATAACGTATCTTTGCGGTTTTAATCTCTGACCAAACCACTTCACCTTTCAGTTCTAATTTTCCGGGAAAGGGTAATTTTTGGTTTAAGGATAAAATACGATCTTGTGGGCCAAGACGGGTTTCTATCGGGCGCAGTGCTTCGGTATAACTAATGCGTGGATCATTAAGAGCAATAGCCTGTGGGTATTTTTGAATTAGACTTTGCCATGCTAATTTTTTTGATTTTAGATCAGCATTGTTTTGGGTTGCAATTTTAATGAGCTGATTCAAAGTAGTTAAAGGGGGGGTAGCATAAGCGCTATTAGTATTGAAAATAAGACCAATGCAAAGGATTAGATAGGTTATAAACTTAGGATGGGATAAAATCTTCATTTTATTTCTCCTTCTTGTTGCTTGTGAACGATGAGCGCTTCCAGATTAAATAAATAGCAGGAATAACAAACAGTGATAGCAAGGGTGCTGTCATCATGCCGCCGATCATAGGAGCGGCAATGCGTTGCATGACTTCCGATCCTGTGCCCGTACCAATCATAATCGGCACTAATCCTGCAATAATAACGGCAACGGTCATAGCTTTAGGGCGCACCCTCATTACCGCACCTTGCATAATGCTGGCTTTAAGATCAGCAACGCTTTTGAGTTTTCCAGCGCGTTGGCTATCGTCGAGGGCATTATCGAGATAAATTAGCATAATGACACCAAATTCAGCGGCAACACCTGCAAGGGCAATAAATCCAACCGCTACGGCGACTGAGAAATTAAAGTTTAGCGAGTCGATATACCAAACCCCACCTGCTAGTGCAAACGGCAGTGATAGCATAATAATCATAGCGGCAGTCATGCTACGAAAAGTCATATACAGGAGTAATAAGATGATTAATAACATCATAGGCAAGACTACGCTGAGTTTATCTTTAACTCGGAGTAGGTATTCATATTGCCCTGCCCATATGACTGAATAACCTGCGGGTAATTTAAGTTCTTGCTGAAGTTTTTTGCGAGCGGTTTCAACATATCCGCCTAGATCGACATCACGAATATCCACAAAAACCCAGCCATTAAGACGCGCATTTTCGGTTTTAATCATTGGTGGCCCTTCTGTAATACGAATACTAGCAACACGCGACAGTGGAATATGTGCGCCAGAAGGCGTAACCAGCGGTAATTCCATCAGTTTATCAATATCATCACGACTATGGCGTGGATAGCGTAAATTAACAGGATAACGTTCTAAGCCTTCAACGGTTTGGGTGATATTGCTGCCCCCTACAGCGGAACTAATAATCGTTTGAATATCAGCAATATTAAGTCCAAAACGGGCAGCGGTGACACGATCTGGTACAATTTCTATATAACGACCGCCAGAAACACGTTCTGAAAACACTGAAGCAGTACCTTCAATATCTTGAATAATGCCTTCAATGTCTTTGCCGATTTTTTCAATCACTTTTAAATCCTGTCCTGCTATCTTAATTCCGACAGGGGTTTTAATTCCTGTGGCTAACATATCAATGCGGGTTTTAATCGGTTGCACCCAAGCATTGGTTAGACCGGGGAATTTGGCTAAGGCATCGAGTTCCTTAATTAACTTTTTTAAGGTCATGCCTTCACGCCATTCATTTTTAGGTTTAAATAAAATAGTGGTTTCAATCATGGTTAAAGGAGCAGGATCAGTGGCTGTTTCTGCGCGCCCAATTTTGCCAAAAACACGTTTAACTTCGGGTACGGTTTTAATCAGTTTATTAGTTTGCATAAGTAATTCTTGCGCCTTGCCAATCGAAACACCAGGGAGGGTAGTGGGCATATACAGCAGGTCTCCCTCTTCTAATTCAGGCATAAATTCACTGCCTATATTTTGTAAGGGAATCCATGCCGATAACATCACTAAAATAGAGAGAAAAATAGTAAGCCAAGGGGCTAAAAGACAGAGTTTTAGTAAGGGGCGATAAATCCAAATCAATACTACTGATAATGGATTGCTACTTTCTTTGGGTAATCGACCACGAATTAAATAACCCATTAAGACAGGGACTAAAGTAATTGCCAAGATAGCAGCTGCAGCCATTGAATAGGTTTTGGTAAAGGCAAGCGGTGAGAATAAACGACCTTCTTGTGCTTCGAGTGCAAAAATAGGGATAAAGCTTAGTGTAATAATCAATAAAGAAAAGAATAAGGCGGGACCAACTTCAATTGCGGCTTGGGTAATCACAGTCCAATGTGTCTTCCCTTGGGGCATTTCACCGTGTTGCTCTTTATAATGCTCCAAATGCTTATGGGCATTTTCAATCATCACAATAGCAGCATCAATCATCGCTCCAATGGCAATCGCTATACCACCTAAAGACATAATATTGGCATTAATGCCTTGTTGTTGCATCACAATAAAAGCGGCCAAAATCCCTACGGGCAAGCTAATAATCGCAACCAATGCTGAACGTAAATGAAACAAAAACAGCAGGCATATAATCGCAACGACGGCAAATTCTTCCAATAGTTTAATTTTAAGATTATCCACTGCGCTAAGAATGAGCTTGGAGCGATCATAAGTGGTGATAATCTCTACGCCTTCGGGTAATCCTGCGCGCAGTTGTTCAATTTTAGCTTTGGTGTCTTTAATCACTTGCAAGGCGTTTTCACCGTAGCGCATCACGACAATGCCACCGACTACTTCGCCTTCGCCATCTAGTTCTGCAATACCGCGTCGCATTTGAGGGCCAATACGCACCTTGGCAATATCACGTAATAAAATTGGCGCACCTGTGGTTTTATTAAGACTGATGGGAATAGTTTCTATATCGCTAATATTTTTTAGATAGCCTTTGGAGCTAATCATATACTCGGCTTCACCTAGCTCCATCACTGAACCACTGGTTTCCTGATTGGCACGTTGAATAGCTGTTTTTACTTGACCAAGGGAGATATTATAAGCACGCAAACTATCAGGATCGGCAATCACTTGATACTGTTTCACCATACCGCCAATAGTGGCAATTTCAGCCACTCCTGCTACCGTTTGCAATTCATACTTTAAAAACCAATCTTGCAAAGAACGTAATTGAGATAAATCATGTTTATTGCTTTTATCCACCAGTGCATATTCATACACCCAACCAACGCCCGTGGCATCAGGGCCTAAACGTGGCTCTACATTGTCAGGCAATTGACTGGCGGCTTGACTTAAATATTCCTGAACTCTTGCTCGCGCCCAATAAATATCAGTGCCATCTTCAAAAATAACATAGACATAGGAATCACCAAAAAAGGAAAAACCCCGTACTGCCGTGGCTTTAGGGACACTTAACATAGTAGTGGTAATGGGATAAGTAACTTGATCTTCAACCACTTGAGGGACTTGACCTGGGAAACTGGTTTTAACAATCACCTGTACATCAGAGAGATCTGGAATAGCATCCAGTGAGATTTTTGAGAGTGAAATTAAGCCCCAAATAGTGAGTAATAGGGTTAAAATAATAATTAAAAAACGATTTCTTATTGAAGCGTCAATAATTTGAGCTAGCATAACAAGTCTCCTTATTGACCGCTTAAACGTCGAAAACTGGCTTGTAGATTACTTTCAGAATCAATCATAAATTGACCTGAGACTAAAATATCATCACCTTTATTAAGTCCTGAAAGAATCTCAACCTGCCCATTGGATTTCATACCAATTTTCACTTTTACAGGTTGGTATTTATTTTTTGCAACCACCTTGACCACACGCGGGCTGTTTTCATAATAGATAATGGCTTCAGAAGGTACGGTTAAAGCTTGTTTGCTTTGACTGTAAAGGGTGACATCAGCAAACATATTCGGTTTTAATAATTGCTCAGGAGAGTTAAATTTAAGCCGTACTCGTAAGGTACGGGTGTTAGGATTTAACTCGGGATAGATATAATCAACTTTCCCCTGCCATGTTTTACCTGCAACAGCTCGCACTTGAATCTCGGCTTTATCGCCTTTTTTAACCCATGAGAGTTGATGCTCAAACACATCTACAATTACCCAAATGGATGATAAATCCGCAATGGTATAAATTTCAGTACTTGGCGTAATATACATACCATTACGAATGCCAATGCGGGTTATCACACCGTTATTTTTTGCAATAATTGGAATACGGTTTTGCGTTTTTCCTGTACGGTTGATTTTATTAATCACATTTTGCGGTACATTCAGATCACGTAAGCGTGATTTGGAGGATTCAGTCAGTGACTTGCCCCTGCCTACAATCACTGAACCTGCTCTAGCCGCAATCAGTAAATCTTTTTGTGCAGCTAAAATATCAGGAGAATAATATTCTAATAAAATTTTTCCTTTAGTAACTTTGTCTCCCAATGATTGACTATAAACTCGTTCTACCCAACCACTAGAACGGACATGAACATGGTGCAAACTATCTTCATCATAAGTCACTGAACCAATGGTTTTAATAGTGCGTGATAGTTTATTAATAACCGCTTTTTCAATCCGTACCCCCATATTTTGTGCAGTGGTGGCATTAATGGTGATTTTGGGGAATTCATCCTTGGTTGTATCCTCTTCGCCTTGATCATAAACAGGCACAAGATCCATTCCCATCGGTGATTTTCCTGGTTTATCACGGCGATAATTAGCATCCATTGGTGCAACCCAGTAGAGAATTTTCTTTTCTTTTGGTTTCTCTGTTTTTTTAATGGGTTCAGCTTCGATGGGTTTTTTTAATACTAGATCCATACCGCAAATAGGGCAGTTGCTGGGTTCATCTTTAACAATTTGTGGGTGCATGGGGCAAACATAAGTAGGATCAGCATGACGAGCAACATGCTCTGCCAAGCTATCCTCAGAAACACGATCAAACGTTTGTCTCGTAAATTTACGAATGAAATCATCATATATTTTTTCATATTTTGGATTATCATTGATAAGCCAAATTACGCCCGCACTAAAAATAACGAGCAGCACCAAAAGAATGGTGATAGTTTTTAAAAATTTCATGGATTAGCCTGATAGCTCAATTTTACTGTATGAGATTAGGTTTTTTATGCTACAAAAAACCTAATTCAATCTATAAATTTATGATTATTTGTCTATTTTTTAAATAGATAAATAAATTGCTTTGTAAAATTAAGAAATAGCTTTAGGAGGTCGGTAGAGAGAATTGGATGAGTGAGAAATAAAGCTCACTAATAAAGACGGTTGAAATGTAGGATGATGATAAGCGATAGAGGTAATAATGGCATTGCTAGCTAGCGAACTACTGAATTGTCCTGCGTCACAGTTACCATTATCGTTACATTGTCCATCGCTACAATGCTCATTAAGTATTTGACAACAATTATTCTCATTTGCTTGATGGCTTATTTGTATGTTGATGTGTTCTAGACAGGTTTGATCTGTAGTTGTAGAAATAATAGACGTAGCAATAGAAAGCACAGAAAAGGCGCTTAGAGTTATGATTAAAAAAAACATTGCTAGACGTTGCATAAACATAAAAACCATTTACGATGAGATTCTCAGATCAGACGCATTTTTACAGGATTTATGTATTTTATGCAAATCTTTCGATGCTTTAAAGAAGAGTAGCCTTAGCTTCACTCTTTGGAAAGAAATTAGAAAGACGAGAAAAATAAAGTGATACAAAGGAACTAAAAAACAAAGCATTAGTCTATAACAGCATGATGCTTCTAGGGATAGAGTATCTTAAATAATAGTAAAAATAATAACACTCCCCCTTTCTTTGATGATGGAAAGGGGGAATATTTTCTTTTTATAGGCTGGTGATCTAGTGATACAAACGTGTTGTTACTAATGGACTGTTCTTCATATTTGATAAAACTTTCGCACTTGCTAACACCGCAAGATCAATTAAAGGCTCCAAAATAACAATACTCATATAAGCTACTGAAAAAGCTGCAACAGAGATGAGATTTTCGCTTGTAAAGCCCTGTCCGTAAATTGCCCAAAAAACTACCCATGTTACGATACCGCCTTGATAAGCAAGTGATAGCTTTAAGACTTGTGAATAGGCAAGATCCTTATAAGCCATATTTTTGGGGATAATTTTCTTTGCTAATGTTGTCATAACAAATAAAGGGACTAATAAGGTAGTGACATTCACGCTATAATTAGGAAGATCAAAGGGCGTAAAGAAAAGTCCTTGCAATAATAAGCCTAGCATTAATGCGATACCCGTAGGTACTAATCCAAAGACCAAAAACAGTGTAGAACCTAAAATTAAATGAACCTCAGAAACTCCAACGGGATGATGTGGGAAAACTTCAAAAAATATTAAGACTAATAAACTGGCAAGCAAACTGCGTAAACCCAGAGACAACCAGCCTTTTTCTTGAGATGCAGCCCAGACTTGTTTTGCTAAATAAGCAAAAGATGCAATGGCTGTACCATAACTTAAAAGCATCTTAGCTCCTTGTACTACGCCAACTTCAATATGCATAAAACGAACTCCTTTAAAACTGTCCTTACTAACTAGAATTGAAAAAATTTTAGATCTAGCGAAGATATTATTTTTTTAAGTTTTAAGCAATTTAAAAATAAATAAAAAAAGTAGTAAAAACGGGTTGACCAACTATCACACCATGAGTAGAATGCACGCCTCGTTAGACAGATCCCCGATAGCTCAGTTGGTAGAGCAACGGACTGTTAATCCGTTTGTCGCTGGTTCGAGCCCAGCTCGGGGAGCCATTTCTAACACTGTTGTACTTTCTGATACAATATCAAAGATTAATTATTTATTTTAGGCTCGTAGCTCAGCTGGTTAGAGCACCACCTTGACATGGTGGGGGTCGGTGATTCGAATTCACTCGAGCCTACCAATATTCCTCAGTTTAAAAAACATCTACTCTAAAAATACTACGTCATTGCGAGAAGCTTGATTAGCTTAGCTAGTCAACGACAAAGCAATCTTTTGAATTTAGCAGATAGATTTAAAGAGATTGCTTCGTCGTTAAACTTATTTTATCAATAAACCGCCATTTCACTAAAGGGAATAAATTCTATTTTGTTGCCTTTATTAATGATTGTGTTAGGTGGAATAATCGCAAGTCCATTTGCCCAGCTCGTGGAGGTTAATACCCCTGATCCTTGATGGGGAAATAGGGTAATGCATGATTGCCCTGATGCGTTTTGTTCTACTCTTGCTCTTAGATATTCACAACGATAGCCTTTCTTTTTCCATTCAAATCCAGCCGTTACCCTAAAGCTATTTGGCAATATATCGGTTGCCCCTGATTTTTTCTTAATATAAGGCTGTGCAAAAACGCAGAAGGTGACAAAGACAGAAACAGGGTTCCCCGGCATTCCTAAAAAGGGGGTGTTGCCAATTTTTCCAAAAGCCAGTGGTTTGCCGGGTTTTATATTGATGCGCCAAAAGTCGAGTTGTCCTAGCTCTTCAAGTGCAATGCGTACATAGTCTTCTTCACCAACAGAGACTCCGCCACTGGTCATGACTAAATCAGATTTTTCAGCCGCCTCTTGCATTGCTTCACGGGTTGCTTCTAGGGTATCTTTTACGATTCCTAGATCAATAATGTCACAATTTAGATTATTTAATAATCCACGTAGGGTATAGCGATTGGAGTTATAGATTTGTCCTGCATTCAGTTTTGTTCCGGGTTCACGCAATTCATCTCCTGTAAAAAATAGACCAACACGTAAACGACGATAGACTTTTAATTTGCTAATACCAACGGAGGCAGCTAAACCTAGATCTTGTGGTTTTAGCTGATCGCCTATTTTGAGAATGGTATCACCGATGGCAATATCTTCTCCTGCTTTGCGTAGATTAGTCCCTGCACTGATCGGGCCGTTGCTAATCATATAATTACCTTCGACTTCGCAGTGTTCTTGCATAATAACGGCATCGGCTCCTGTGGGAATAGAGGCACCTGTAAAAATACGCGCTACGCTATTTGCTTTAAGTGGCGTACCGACTTCTCCTGCACAGATACGCTGACTAATTGGCAAGCTTTGTTTTTCTGCATTTGAAAAATCAGCACTGCGAACCGCATACCCATCCATTGCGCTATTATCAGCAGGGGGGACATTAATAGTTGAACAAATATTTTCGGCTAGAATGCGCCCATTTGCCTCTATTAAATCAATTATTTCTGTTTCATTTGGAGGAACAGCATTTTCAAGTAATTGCTCTAATGCTTGATCGACGGGCATTAGGGTTTGTTTTGTATCACAATTATCATCACATCCACAGACCATGATTATTTTTCCTTAAATGATATAAATTATTATTTTTCTAAAAAACGAGGCATCATTTCAACTAGATTACAAGGTTGTACCCGAGAATCGAGCTGATACACAATAATCTCATCCCATCCATCTTTACATGCTCCCGGAGAACCCGGTAGAGAAAATATCACCGTACCATTAGCGAGTCCTGCAATAGCACGAGATTGAATGGTTGAGGTTTTGATAAGCTTATAAGAAATCATACGGAAAATTTCACCAAAGCCTTCAATTTCCTTATCGTATAAAATTTTTAATGCTTCAGGGGTAATATCGCGTCCTGTTAGACCTGTTCCTCCTGTCGAAATAACAACATGAATATTCGGATCGGCAATCCAATTTGATACAGTAGCACGCAGTTGGTAAATATTATCGGCAACAATTTGTTTATCTGCTAATTGATGACCTGCCTGTTGCAGACGTTCAACGAGGATATTGCCTGATTTATCATCCGCTTCGGTGCGTGAATCCGAAACGGTTAAAATAGCGATATTAAGGGGCTTAAATTCAGCATTCGTCGGAGTATGAGACATTTAAAGTAATCTCCTAAGTATAATTTCTAAATAATAGAAAAGTGAATAATAGCGAATATTTCAATTTTCTTTTTTGTTATAGATCAAATTTTTGTGTTCTAAAAGGCATCATCCACCCGTAACAGGGGGAAAGAAGGCAACCTCATCGCCATCGACCACAGATGCATTGAGATCAACATATTCTTGATTTACCGCAACTAATATTTTATTAGGAAAATCTTTCAACCCCGTTGCTAAAGTCCAAACCTCTTTAGTTGATAAACTCATTGCATCAGATTCAAGACTGTTATGACTACAGCCAACTTCCTCACGCAGACTCGCAAAATAATTTATTTTAATTTTCATGATACACTTCCGACCAGATCTTATAAATTTTAAAGTGCGTCATAATATAGGAAGAGAATGAACAGCAACAACTTAAATCATATTGCAAGTATTCCCTCAATAAGCCGTCTTGCTTGTCCTGATTGTGATTTAATTCAAACAATCCCACCTTTAGCAAATAATGAAGTCGCCAATTGTATTCGTTGTGGGGCAACACTGTTTAAACAGCAAAAAAATTCCATCAATCGTAGCCTTGCCTTTGCTATCACAGGTTTGATTCTGTTTATTATCTCGAATCTCTTTCCTTTGCTGTCACTCAAAGCGATTGGCTTAACACAAGAAAGTAGCTTACTTTCAACCGCTTTTTCACTGCTTGAAGTGAATCAGCTACTTTTAAGTATTATTATTTTATTAACGACTTTTATTTTTCCTGCAACCACGTTACTCGGTACTATTTACATTCTAATGCAAATAAAAATGAATCGTATTAATTGTTACACCGCCCCCTTATTTCGTTTTTTACGCAGTACGGATGCGTGGGGCATGTTAGAAATTTTCTTACTGGCAATATTAGTTGCTATGGTAAAGCTAGGAGATGTGGCTGATGTGATTTATGGTATCTCATTGTATGCCTTTTGCTTATTGATTCTCTCCTTATCGTTGCTTAGCTACTCCCTTAATCCGCATGATGTGTGGAATAAATTGCGAGATAGCAATGGGTGTTCGCTATGAAAACAGCACGCCAAGCAGGATTAATTGCCTGTCACTTTTGCCATACTTTAAGCAAGTTGCCCGAGGAAATTGAATCAAAAACGCAATATGAATTAAAGGCAGGTAAAGCGATAATTCATTGTCCTTGTTGTCAATCTAGTCTGCATTCACGTATCCCTAATAGCCTCGGTAGAACATGGGCGCTTTTATTAGCAGCGTTAATTTTATATATTCCTGCGAATGCCTTACCGATTATGACGGTTATTTATTGGGGAGAGGGGCAACCTGATACCATTTTAGGTGGTGTAGTGCATTTATTTGCACAGGGGATGTGGCCATTGGCATTATTGATCTTTATTGCGAGTGTGTTTATTCCGATTTTAAAATTAATCGCTTTATTTAGCCTACTCATTAGTGTGCATTTAAAAGTGCAGTGGCGGCCAAAGGATCGCACCGTTCTTTATCGTATCACTGAATTTGTGGGGCGTTGGTCAATGGTTGATATTTTTGTGATTGCGCTATTAGTTGGTTTAGTTCAATTTGGCAATACCGCGAGTGTGCTTCCTAATCTTGGTGCTTTGTCTTTTGCTGCGGTGGTTATACTCACAATGTTGGCTGCCCATAGCTTCGATCCTCGCCTAATATGGGATGCCATAGATGATGAAAAATCAATACAGGATAATAAGTCATTATGATAGAAAATAATTCCCCAGAAAATAATTACCCTAATGCACAAATCCAAACTGCCCCACGTTTTTCATTGATTTGGATTATCCCCATTACCGCCGCATTAATTGCAGGTTGGCTTGTTTTTAAATATTACAATGAACGGGGTACAATGATCACTATTACCTTTGAAAAAGCATCGGGTATTGTGGAGAAAAAAACCTCTATTCGCTATAAGGATATAGAAGTTGGTCGGGTAAAAAAACTGAGTTTTACCTCCGATTTAAAAAAAGTCAAAGTCACCGCTGAAATCTTTCCAGAAATGTCAGCCTATCTAGGCAGGAAAACCCGTTTTTGGGTAGAGCGACCGCGTTTAACCTTTCAGGGGGTAAGTGGTTTAAATACTTTATTATCAGGGGTGCATATTGGTATTGACCCCGGTGAAAAAAGTGCGGCAAAAGAAGTCTATGAAGGTTTGGCTGTGCCGCCGATTATTACTGCTGATGCGAAAGGTAGTTTAATTATTTTACATAGTAGCAATCTTGGTTCATTAAATATTGGTTCACCCGTTTATTACCATAAAATACACGTTGGAGAAGTCACAGGGTACGAGTTAAATGATGATAGCGGTAGTGTCAATATTTCCATTTATGTTCATGCACCTTACGATAAAAAAATAAAAAGCAATAGTCGCTTCTGGAATGCCAGCGGTATGGATATGAATTTAACCACATCAGGTGTCTCAGTACGTGTTGAATCTTTTATGTCTCTTCTTTTAGGTGGAATTGCGTTTGAAACCCCTTTAGATAAAGTTGGCTACACATTGAATGGTAAAACCAGTTTTAAACTCTATGACTCTTATAAACTAGCCAATGACGATACAGAGCGTTTAGAAAAATTATTTTATGTGATGTATTTTGATGACTCTTTGCATGGTTTAAGCCCTGGCTCAGTGATTGAATACGGCGGAGTAAGGGTCGGCAAAGTTGAAACTATTTTATTGGAAAAAATGCAAAATAATACCCAGATAAAAACGCTGGTTAAAGTATCTCTTTATATTGATAAATTCTCTGATAAAAAACAACGAGAAGAAGCAGAAACCACATTACAAAATCTAGTCACTAATGGCTTGAAAGCACAGCTTACTGTGGATAGCCTTATTACAGGAGCACAGTATATTTCTTTAAATATGCCCAAAAAATCATTGCATCAGCAAAAAGAAAAACATGTCTATGCTTTATTACCGACAGAAATTTATGAACCTGCTGTTTTTCCAACCACATCTTCATTAACTTCATTGCTTAATTTTGATGCCAGTGAAATTACCGCAGAATTAAATAAGGCAATCTCTAGTGTGACTGCATTATTGAATTCACAAGACGTAAAGAAAACACTAAAAGGTTTAGCAAACACCTCAGAGAGTATTGCTAAAATCACCCAACAACTCGATCAAAAAGGTTTCTCAGGTGAGCTGGTCAAAACATTATTAAAAGCACAAAAAACAGCGAATGATCTGAGCCGTTTATTAGCCAGTACAGAAAAAAATATTGATGCCCTGCAAAAAGAGAGTAGTACTACATTAAAAACCCTTAGCAATGTAAGTAATAAACTGCAAAAGGATATCAGTGTTTCATTGCATACTTTTAATAATGTCACTAATAAATTACAAAAAGATGCCAGTGTTTCAATGCGTACTTTCAATAATGTGAGTAATAAATTACAAAAAGATGCCAGTGTTTCAATGCGTACCTTTAATAATGTGAGTAATAAACTACAACAAGATATGAGAAAAACCTTAAATCATATTGATAGAGCAACATTAACACTTAACAAAGGACTTAAATCAACACTGAGTGAGGACTCTGCATTGCAATATAGACTACAACAATTAATTAATGATTTAGGGAAAGCCTCTAACTCCTTTTCTGTTCTAGCCGACACCATTCAACGCAAGCCTAACTCCGTTATCTTTGGAAAATAAATATGAAATCACTTTCTGTATTTAGCGTTTTACTGATACTCTTTTCAATCTTTCTCAGTGCCTGTTCAAGCCTTATAGAAGGCGGTGCAGAAAGTGTTGTCCCCAATCTAGGTGGGACACGTTTTTACTCACTCTCCTCACTGCCCCCTGCAAATGCTAGTAATGCAAGCTTACGCCTTGGTGTCGGTCCGCTACAAATCCCTAGACTCTTAAATCGACCACAAATCATCAGCCGTAAAAACAGCAATGAAATTAAAATGGCAGAAATGCATCAATGGGGAGGCTCTTATGAAGAAGAACTGATGCAGGTAATGACGGATAATTTATCCGTATTACTAAAAACGGATAATATTGAACAATATCCGTGGAAATTCTCTTTTAAACCCAACTATCAAATCCGTATTAATATTGAACGATTCGATGGCGAAATAGGTAAAAGCGTGATTCTAAAAGCCCGTTGGCGTATCTTGAAAAATAATAAAGAGCTAATGGTAAAACAAGCCCTAATTAATACACCCGTTCAAGGTAAAAATTATGCAGATTATGTCAAAGCACAAAGCAAAGCATTAGAGACTTTTAGCCGTCAAATTGCAGCTAAAATTAAGCAACTTAAATAAGAGTAGTAGACAACTAGAGCCACTAATAATAAAAAAGTTAAACAGGCATAAGAAAAATATGATGTATACCTTGAGTCGCGGTTAAAATTAGATCTTTATTGACAGTCGTTCTTCCTATTTGAGCGCTCACACGGTATTTCCCCACGGGAAGATTAAATTGCCGAGTATTTACATTACTGACATGATTTCTATAATGACCATCGCGTTGTTTAATAGAAAAATTAACCGAAATAGGGCGTTTGCCCTTTTTTGTGAGCGCAGAAAGACGCATCACACCTGTTGCTTGCGGTGGGGTTGAAATAACAGAAGTTCCCGTATGATGAAAATCATGCTCCATCGCTTGTTGGTAAGCAAGGGCTTGAAGCCTACGTTGCATCACATCCCTTACCAAGGTATCAAAAACCCGTTTTTGGGGAGTACCACGCCTTAATTCTGCGGAATGCACAAATAAAGTCGCTGAAAGCCCTGCATTATTTCTTTCATGAATATATTCATAAGCTCTTGAAACAGACACTAATGGCATAACAGGCGTATCTAAGGGATTATCCCCATTAACAGACCAAGCATGTCGAATACCGCGTGCAAACTTAATCCCAGCAAAATGAATCCCTCGCATAGGCCCTGCGCCTCTTCCATGATAAGACAAAATAACAGGGGTTTTCCTTGTTACACCTCGAATAATGTCACTAATAATATGCAATGTTTTTTGTTGCTGTTGTTGACTCGCACCTTTGGGTAAAGGATGAACCCCTAGTGTTACCAAATGTGGTGCAAGACTATAAATCAAACGTGCATTATTTCGATCAAATTCATAATCATTACTTGGATTGGTCGCTTGCATAAAAACGGTGACAGGAATACGTCTATCAGCAAGAAATTTAACCACTTCATAAGTGCTACTAAGATCATGATCTCCTGCATGAATATGATCAATAGTAAACACAATTTTATCCAGTACAGGAGGATTTGCAGAAAAACTATATCTTTTCTGTATATTTGAAAGTTGATACCTTGCCATAACACACCTTTATTAGAACTTTATTATTTAATGATATAACAATAACTTTAGTACCAAATTGGAATAAAAACAGAACTAAAGCACTTAATTTTAAAAAAAATGCAATTATTTTTAATTAGGCACTTTACCTAAAGCGAATCTGCATGTATTCTTCCCCCCTCTCAAATTTACGGCTGTTTTTTAACAGTTTAAAAAGAAGATAAATTGAGAAGGAGAAGTGGCCGAGAGGCTGAAGGCGCTCCCCTGCTAAGGGAGTATCTGGTTTATCCCGGATCGAGGGTTCGAATCCCTCCTTCTCCGCCAAGATATAGTTCGTCATAGTCCGCGAACGTTCTAAGACCCGCATTCTAGCGGGTTTTTTTCGCTTATATCGTTCCTAGTAGTTCGTTGACAGTCAGGCAAATGTGGCGGTATTAATGACGGTATTGTGGAAATACTAAAAGGACGATACCACCATGCTTACAATTAAAGCTATTAAGAATGCCTTCCCTAATACAAAAACAATACAGAGCGTTACTCTAATAAAAAAGCCGAGAATAAATCTCGGCTTTTTTATTAGAGTATAATTTTAAAGCGATATTCTAAAAGCGAGGACCAGCATTTTTAGCAACCTTTGCTTGTTCCTGTGCCGCTAAGCCTTGAAAAGTAAGTTTCTTAGCAATTTTAAGTGCCTGATCTGCTTTGCCATCTTTAATAGCGGCACTAGCTTTTTTATACATTTTTCCCCAATCTCTCCACTCAAAACCTGCTTTTTTGGCTGCATCCGTTACTTTTTTAGCATCAGCAAGTGCTGCTTTTGCATCATCACCTGCAAAGGCAATTGATACAGTACCGAATGAAAGCGTAGCGATAATGAAAGCAGTAGCGAAAGATTTAGTTGAAATAAGTTTCATAAAGACTCCTCCTAGAGAGATTTTAGTTTAGATATTGCTTGCAATGAGATAAAAATAGATTCGTTTTAATTATCAGCAAGCCGTTCGTTTTTATCACAGAATACATTGATAGCAGTTTACCCCGTCAAGGTCAATCACTATAATGAGTCGCTAATTTTTTAGATATTACCACTTGGGTGTATTGCATAATGAGTCTAAAGAAATGCACCATAGCAGTAGGTAATTCTACCTAGTTAGGACCGAGAATTTAATGAGATGCGTCACTTGACCTAGAATTTTTATTTTAGATTGAATGTTCCTAATAGTCGCATAGTTACCCTATGTAATGATTGATCACATTTAATATGGAATAACAAGATAAATTTAAGTTTCGTAGCATCTTGAGTCCTCGGTTCTAAGCATTTTAAAAACAGGAAGTATATTTTAAAATTCAAACACCTAGCAATGCTTTAAGTCCTTTGCTATATATTCCTTTTTCGATGCTAATTATTCACCCCCCCAATTTTTAGGAGTTACTATGAGAATTCTGGAAGAAGCACTGACATTTGATGATGTTTTGCTTGTACCAGCTCATTCTACCGTTTTACCAGCGGAAGTTGATTTGAGTACACCATTAACCAAGAAAATTACTTTAAATATACCCTTTTTATCCGCTGCAATGGATACCGTCACTGAAGCTAAATTAGCAATTGCCCTAGCTCAAGAAGGAGGCTTAGGCATTGTGCATAAAAATATGACCATTGATGCTCAGGCAAGCTTAATCGCTAAGGTCAAGCGGTTTGAAAATGGCATTATTCAAGACCCCATTACCATTACCCAAGATATGACCGTTGGTGAGGTGATGAAAATTACCAAAAGGCATAATATTTCAGGTGTTCCCGTCGTCGATGGTGAATATTTAGTAGGCATTGTAACAGGGCGTGATCTACGCTTTGAAACCCATCTTGATCGCCCAGTCACCTCGGTAATGACGGGGAAAGAGAAGCTGGTCACGGTAAAAGAAGGCGCTAGCAAGCAAGAAATAGAGGCATTATTACATCAGCATCGTATTGAAAAAGTGCTGGTTATTAATGATGATTTTAAACTACGGGGGTTAATTACGGTTAAAGAT
>JALVEA010000418.1 GCA_027008665.1 Thiotrichaceae bacterium
TAATGTTTTTAAAACCATCTTTGGGCTACTTTGGCGGATTTTTCGTATCGCTTTATTGGTGGGAATTGTCTTAGGTTCCTTAGCTGCAACCGCCTATGTTCTGAAATTAGATGACCATGTCCGCACTCAGTTTGAAGGTAAGCGATGGGCTTTACCTGCACGCGTGTTTGCACGTCCATTAGAAATATTCGTTGGCAAAGGTTTATACGCACAAGATTTAGAAAAAGAATTACAACTATTACATTACCGTAAAACCAATAATCCGATTGATACAGGGCAGTACATTCGTAATGGCAATACCTTTATTATTCATACGCGAGGGTTTCAGTTTGCCGAAGATAAAGAGCCAGAGCGTAAAATCAAAATCACCCTATCAAAGGGACGTATTCGTTCTCTCGCTAATGTAGATAATAATGATCCACTGACTTTAATGCGTATGGAGCAGGTACTCATAGGTAATTTTTACCCAAGCCATAATGAAGACCGTGTTTTAGCACGGCTTGAGGATATGTCTCCTTTATTAGTTAAAGGCTTGATCGCTGTTGAAGATAAACATTTCTATGAACACTTTGGACTTAATCCACGCTCTATTGGGCGCGCAATGGTTGCTAATTTAAAAGCAGGTCATACCGTTCAAGGAGGGAGTACATTAACGCAACAATTGGTGAAAAATTTCTATCTTTCCAATGAACGTAGTATCAAGCGTAAAATCAATGAGGCGATTATGGCGCTGTTATTGGAGTTACATTATGAGAAAGATGAAATTTTAGAAGCCTATATTAATGAAATTTATTTAGGGCAAAATAAAAAACGTGCAATTCATGGTTTTGGTCTGGCTTCACAGTTTTATTTCAATCGTCCTATTAAAGAATTAAAGGCAGAACAAGTCGCACTGCTTATCGGTATGGCAAAGGGTGCTTCATTTTACAATCCGCGACGTTTTCCGAAAAGAGCTAAAATACGTCGTAATTTAGTCTTGGATATAATGGCAGTAGAAGGAGTCATTGATGTTGCCCAAGCAAATGATTTAAAAGAACTCCCTTTGGGTGTTAGTGAACATGCACCACCTAGCGTGAGTCCGTTTCCTGCCTATTTAGAATTAGTGCGTAAGCAATTACAGCGTGACTATAATGAAGAGGATTTACGCACAGAAGGCTTGTTAATTTTTACTGCCATGGATCCTATTGTACAGCTTATTGGTGAGCGTGTTTTGAGTCGTCGAGTACGACAATTAGAACGCTCACAACGCATACCACGCGGAAAATTAAATGGTGCAATGGTCATCAGTAGTGTGCAAGGCGGGGAAGTATTAGCAATTATTGGAGGGCGTGATGCCCGTTATGCAGGTTATAACCGTGCCTTAGATGCTAAACGACAAATAGGTTCACTAGTTAAACCTGCTGTTTATTTGGCGGCATTAGAAACACCTCGAAAGTTTAATTTAGCCACGCCATTAAGTGATGGCCCTGTTAAGGTTCGTCTTTCACGTACAGAAATATGGGAGCCTCGCAATTATGATCACCGTGATTTGGGGGTTGTTACCTTGCGACGTGCGCTCATCTTATCTCGAAATACGCCTACAGTACGAATTGGAATAAAACTAGGGATGGAACGTGTGGTTCAAATGTTGCATGATTTGGGTATTCGCTCAGATATACCACTCTATCCTTCAGTATTATTAGGTGCATTAGAACTGTCTCCGCTGGAAGTTCAACAAATGTACCAGACGATTGCAGCAGGTGGTACTTATACCCCTTTGCAAGCTATTCGCAATGTCATGAACTCCTAT
>JALVEA010000419.1 GCA_027008665.1 Thiotrichaceae bacterium
GGTAATGGACAAAGTGGATTCTATTGTAGATCCTACTGCTAGGGATATTGAAGAGGGGATAGCTCACGTTCAAACTAAAATTGTTGATGAAATCAAGACAGAGGAAAGTGTTGTCGATATTGAATCACCTAAAATAGATGTTCAAGATAAAATATCTGCAATGGTTGATACAAAGGCTGATACAGAGCTTGATAAGCTTAGAGAAACGGACGCCGAAGCTGAGATCGAAAGGTCTAATCTTGAAAATAACCCTCCTCCAAAAAACAATGATAAGGGTTTTGATGATATATCAAATATTATTTCTGGTAGAGCAAGTATCTTGTCAACAAAAGATAACACAGAGATAGAGCAAACAAATTTAGTGGATGAAAAAAACCAAAATATTGAGGCTTCCGTAGACTCAGACGACTCAAGTGATAATAATGCATCATCTTTATCAGATATGGCAAAAACAGCTACTGTCGTAGCAGGTGCGGCTGTTGTGGCAAAAGCTGGTATGGATAGTCTTGATGCTCAGACAGCAGATAAAGATAATATACAGCAAGAGAATCTTCCCGATAATGATAACTCTACTGTTGATCTTATTGCCAATAAGGCAGATGAATCAAGTGGAATAATGAGCGACACAGAAGAAAAATTAGAAGAAGCGTTCACTGAAAAACTTGATCAATTAACTCATGATGAAGTAGCTTTAGATGCTATAGAAGATAAAGAGACCGTTGACCTTGTGGCCAATAAGGCAGATGAATCAAGTGGAATAATGAGCGACGCAGAAGAAAAATTAGAAGAGGCGTTCACTGAAAAACTTGATCAATTAACTCATGATGAAGTAGCTTTAGATGCTATAGAAGATAAAGAGACTGTTGACCTTGTGACCGATAAGGCAGATGAGGCAAGTGACATAATGAGCGACGCAGAAGAAAAATTAGAAGTGGCGTTCACTGAAAAACTTGATCAATTAACTAATAATGATGTTGCTTTAGACCCTATAGAAAATGACGATTCAAGTGATAATAATGCACCATTTTTATCAGATATGGCAAAAACAGCTACCGTTGTAGCAGGTGCAACTGTTGTGGCAAAAGCTAGTATGGATAGTCTTGAGTCTCAGACAGCAGATAAAGATAATATACAGCAAGAAACCCTTGCCGATATAACTAATGATAAATCTATTGTTGATCCTGTAGTCAATGAGGCAAACAAGGCAAGTGAAATAATGAGCGAGACAGAGGAAAAATTAGAGGTGGCGTTTACTGAAAAGCTTGATAAATTGACTAATGATGAAGTTGCTTTAGATTCTACAGAAGATCAAGGGCAAATAGATGAAACCAATCAAGAATTAACGGATACTGATAAAAATTCTTTAGGCGTGGTGTTTAGTCGTCGCAATATGCGTAGATTTAGATCTGCTAGAAGATAAAATTAATTAAGGAAGTTTCAAGTTAAGATTGATAAATTCATTGCTTGGAACTTCCTCAGCTATTAGATTAATTTTATCTTTTGGATTGAAATATAAAATCTATACGATATGAGTAGATTTATTATTTCAAACTTCCTTATACTCCAGAGTAAATTTTTACTCTGGATTTATTGTGTATAAAACTATCTATCAACTCTTCCGTCCTCTCTTATTTTTATTCTCTGCCGAAAGAGCTCATTATTTGACGTTAAATACCTTAAGGTTTGCTTCTCAATTAGGTTTATTAAGACTTTTCACAAAAAAAATAAAGACTAATTCTATAACCGTGATGGGGATAAAATTTCCTAATCAAGTCGGTTTAGCCGCAGGTTTGGATAAAAATGGTGATTATCTTATTGCATTATCACAGCTTGGTTTTGGTTTTGTAGAAATAGGAACGATTACACCGCGTCCCCAGTCTGGTAATCCCTCACCACGTTTATTTCGCCTTCCTAAAGCAAAAGCGATTATTAATCGTATGGGGTTTAATAATCTGGGTATTAAACACCTTTTAAAGCAGGTTAAACAGGCACGTCAAAGCGGTCACAAAGGCATTATTGGGATTAATATAGGTAAAAATTTCGATACCGCAGTAGAAAATGCGGTTGATGATTATCTAATTTGTTTACAAGAGGCTTATTTATTTGCAGACTATATCACCGTTAATATTTCATCACCTAACACCCCTGATCTTCGTACTTTGCAATATGGGGATGAATTAAACTCGCTACTCTTTGCTTTAAAGCAAAGGCAATTAGAACTCTCTGAAAAATATAATCATTATGTTCCACTTGCGGTTAAAGTTGCGCCTGATTTAAGTCCTAATGAAGTGAAATTTATCGCTGAAACATTATTGAATAATAAAATAGATGGATTAATTGCAACCAATACCACCTTATCACGCGATGCGGTACAAGGATTAGAATACGCTAATGAAGCAGGTGGTTTGAGTGGTGAGCCTGTGCGTGAAGCATCGACAAAAATCATATCCCAATTTGCATCATTTTTAGGAGATGAGATTCCCATTATTGGGGTTGGAGGCATTACTTGCGGGGTGGATGCGGTTGATAAAATAAAAGCAGGTGCTAAATTAGTTCAACTTTTTTCAGGGCTTGTTTATCAAGGCCCAGCACTAATAACAGAATGTGTACAGGCTTTAGAGAATGACCATGAGCATTAAACAAAGATCTAATCCTCCTTTAATTATGGGGATTTTAAATATTACCCCCGATAGTTTTTCAGATGGAGGTGAATATAATCATCCTGATTTAGCACTACAACATGCCTTGACGATGATAGAGCAGGGCGCTGATATTATTGATATTGGTGGAGAATCAACGCGTCCCGGAGCTGATATTGTTAGTGAACAACAGCAATTGCAACGAGTACTTCCTGTGATCAGATTATTAAGAAAAAATATTCCTGAGCATATATTAATAAGTATTGATACCACTAATGTAAGGGTTGCGAAAGCGGCGATAGAAGCAGGAGCTAACTGGATTAATGATGTGTCGGCGGCAGAAGACTCACCCGAGATGTTAGCACTAGCAGCAAAAAAGCAATGCACGATTGTGCTAATGCATCGGCAGGGAATCTCTGCTACCATGCAGGACAACCCCCAATATAATAATGTCTCTCAAGAAGTTGCTAACTATTTACAAAAACGCGCACAAATTGCACTTGATACGGGTATTTTAGCAAAGAATATTATTCTTGATCCTGGAATTGGTTTTGGTAAAACCTTTGAGCATAATATTAGCCTTATGGCTAATTTATCTTCTTTCGTGGCTTTAGATTACAAGATATTACTCGGGACTAGTCGCAAGCGATTCCTCAGTGAGATCTGTCAACAACCAAGTTCCTCTAAACTTGCCACTGCAACAAGTGCAACAACCGTACTTGGTATGATGGCAGGTGTGAGCATTTTTAGAGTACATGATGTATTAGAAAATCGTCAGGCAGCAGATGTTACTTGGAAAATTATTAAGTAAGTTTATTCTAATTATTTCAGATAAAGGAGATAGAGTTGATTATGAGTTACGAGTAACAGGTATCCCTCAAATAAACGCAAATTTTACAAATTTCCCATAAAAAAATTTAAAACGATAGTCAGTAGATTTATTCGTTTAAACTTTACAATGCTATCCTGTATGATGGCGGGCTTTTAGATTTAACCGCAAAACATATTATGGAATTGAATCCTGTTTACACCCTTATAAAAGATTTGCAACAGCGTGTCAGTGCGTTGAGGGGGCATCTTTGACTATGATGAGAAAAAAGAGCAACTTGAAGAAACGACCAGAGAATTAGAAGACCCTGATATTTGGAATAATCCAGAAAAAGCTCAGCAATTAGGCAAACTTCGTACTACTCTTGAGAATATAGTGCTTAATGTTGATAAGCTGGAAACAGGTTTAATAGACGGACATGAGTTATTAGAAATGTCAGAAATGGAAAACGATCAAGAAATGGTCGATTCTGTGACTAAGGATATTTATCAATACAAAAACTCAGTAGAAAGACTTGAATTCCAACGTATGTTTTCAGGTGAAATGGATGCGAATAATGCCTTTTTGGATATACAATCAGGCTCAGGTGGAACAGAAGCGCAAGACTGGGCTGAAATGGTTTTACGCATGTATTTGCGATGGGGTGAGGCAAAAGGCTTCAAAGTTGAGTTAATGGAAGCATCCGCAGGTGATGTTGCAGGGATTAAATCAGCAACAGTTAAATTCACAGGTGAATATGCCTATGGTTGGTTGCGTACTGAAATTGGCGTACATCGTTTAGTGCGTAAATCACCCTTTGATTCAGGAGGTCGTCGTCATACCTCCTTTTGTGCGGTCTTTGTTGCGCCAGAAATTGATGACGATATCGAAATTGATATTGACCCTTCTGATTTGCGTATTGATGTTTATCGCGCCTCAGGAGCAGGTGGTCAGCATGTCAATAAAACAGAATCAGCGGTTCGAATTACCCATTTGCCAACAAATACAGTGGTTCAATGTCAAAATGGACGTTCCCAGCATCAAAATAAAGCATCAGCAATGAAGCAATTGAAATCTAAATTATATGAATTAGAGATTCAAAAGCGTAATCAAGAAACTAAGGAATTAGAAGACAGTAAATCGGATATAGGCTGGGGGAGTCAAATTCGATCTTATGTTTTAGATGCCTCACGAATTAAAGATTTACGCACTAATGTAGAAACAGGGAATACACAAGCGGTCTTAGATGGCGCTTTAGATCAATTTATAGAAGCTAGCCTTAAAGCGGGTCTCTAGGAATAAAGATTCAATAATCTACCCGTTTCAACAACAATAAATAGGCTATTGGAGAAAAAATGAGTATAAAAAATAATACTGAAGAAGTCATACAAGATGAAAATCAACTAATTAGTCTGCGCCGTGCAAAATTAGAAACGATAAGAAAACAAGGGATTGCCTTTCCCAATAAATTTAAGCGTGAACACTATGCTCAAGCCTTACAGACACTCTATGCAGAAAAAGAGAAGCCGTGGTTTGAAGAAAATGAAGTCATAGTCAGTATTGCAGGGCGCATAATGCTCAAGCGAGTGATGGGTAAAGCAAGTTTTATTACCATCTCCGATATGTCAGGGCGTATTCAGCTTTATGTGCAAAAAAACCTACTCGGCGAGGAGCTTTACAATGCCTTTAAAGGTTGGGATATTGGCGATATTGTCGGTGCGACAGGTAAATTATTTAAAACCAATAAAGGTGAACTATCGGTAAAATTGGATAGTTTGCAATTATTAACCAAATCATTGCGTCCACTGCCTGAAAAATTCCACGGTCTTACCGATCACGAACAACGTTATCGACAGCGTTATCTTGACTTAATTATGAGTGAAGAAACACGTCATACTTTTAGAATGCGTTCGAAAATTGTTTCTTATATTCGTGATTTTTTTACTCAAAGAGATTATATGGAAGTAGAAACACCCATGTTGCAGGTGATTCCAGGTGGAGCAACCGCACGCCCCTTTGAAACCCACCATAATGCCCTAGGTATTGATATGTATATGCGTATCGCACCTGAATTATATTTAAAACGCTTAGTTGTCGGTGGTTTCGAGCGCGTATTTGAGATTAACCGTAATTTTCGTAATGAAGGACTCTCAACACGGCATAACCCCGAATTCACTATGATTGAATTCTATCAAGCCTATGCAACCTATCATGATTTAATTGATATTACTGAAGCCTTAATGAAAGGTATTGCTATTGATTTATTGGGTTCAGCAGAAGTCACTTATCAAGGTGATGTTTATGATTTTGGCAAGCCTTTTGTACGTATGTCGGTTAAAGAATCCATTTTGCATTTTAATGAAAATATTAGCGAAAATGATCTTGAGACTGAATATCGAGCGCAAAAATTAGCAGAATCATTAGACATTAAAATTGAAGAGTATTGGGGTTTAGGCAAACTACAAATAGAAATATTTGAAAAAACCGTTGAACATCGCTTAATGCAACCCACCTTTATTACCGAATACCCAGCCGAGGTATCGCCCTTAGCAAGGCGCAACGATGATAATGATTTTATTACCGACCGTTTTGAATTCTTTGTCGGTGGACGTGAATTAGCCAATGGTTTCTCCGAATTAAATGATGCAGAAGACCAAGCCGAACGCTTTAGAAAACAAGTCTCAGAAAAAGAAGCAGGTGATGATGAAGCAATGCACTACGACGATGACTATATTCGCGCCTTAGAATACGGGCTTCCCCCAACTGCAGGAGAAGGAATTGGCATTGATCGTTTAGTGATGCTGTTTACAGACTCCGCCTCCATCCGTGATGTCATTTTATTCCCGCACATGCGACCTGAAGACTAAGTTATATCTCAATCCTTTACATCTCGTTACGCGGCTCCAGCCGCGTAATGTAGTTTGACGGCTCCAGCCGTCTGAAAAAACGTTTCGACGGGTTTACAAAACCCGTCGGGCGAACTACTGGAGACCAAGCCTAGGCTTGGTAATCCGTCCAGTGTTTTGGATGGTTTGGGTAGGATTTAACGTATATATTTTTAGTCCAACGGAATTTGTAATCCCGTCAGACTAATATGAATGACGAGGTTAAGGAAAAACAGTATGGATCTATCTACTTGGTTGCTTTTTTTTAGTATTGCTTTGGTTACTACTTTTAGCCCAGGGCCTGCTGTTTTATTAGCAATAAGCAATAGCCTGTATTTTGGTTGGCGTGCCACTTTTTATTCAACATTAGGTAATGAACTGGGGTTGTTGCTCATCGCCTCTATTACGATATTGGGTCTAGGCGCTGTTTTAAGCACATCAACGACACTGTTTCTACTTTTAAAAACAATCGGTGCTGTTTACCTTATTTATCTTGGCATTCGGCAATGGCGTTCCAAAGGGAAATCATTCACACAAAAACAAAATAATAGCAATCAACGAACCCAAAGCAATTGGATATCGTTTACACAAGGTTTTTTAGTTGCCACCACCAATCCAAAAGCTATTTTATTTTTTACAGCACTCTTTCCACAATTCATCCAGCTTAATAAACCATTGCTGTGGCAATTTAGCATTCTGCTTATTACCTTCTCCCTGCTATCCACCTGCGCCTTATTGAGCTACGGGTTTTTAGCAAGTCGTAGTAAGCAATGGTTTAATGTAGAAAAAAGAGTCTCATTGTTTAACAAACTCTTTGGAGGTCTATTTATCGCTTTGGGTGTAGGATTATTGCAATTAAAAAGATCATCAGTTTAAGTACAATGCAAGCTAAAATTTTTAGCTTAATGATTCAGAAGCTCTGATCTATTGGCGAGATCTTTTTTGAAAAATAAACGGCTCCAGCCGTCTAAGAAAACGTTTCGACGGGTTTACAAAACCCGTCGGGCGAACTTGCACAAAGCTAAAATTCA
>JALVEA010000420.1 GCA_027008665.1 Thiotrichaceae bacterium
GATGTGCTGTCTACTACCATCCGTGGTGACTTTGTTATCTCTGACCCTACACTAAACCGTTTCTTTGCATTCCATGTTATTGCTGTGCCTTTGATTTTGGTTGGCTTGGTTTTTGTACATATCGTTGCATTACACGCTGTCGGCTCTAATAATCCAGATGGCGTTGAAATCAAAAAACAAAAAGATAAAAATGGCATTCCTTTAGACGGCATTCCATTTCACCCTTACTACAGTGTAAAAGACATTGCGGGTGTAATCGTTTTCTTAATGGTGTTCTTCGCTATCTTATTCTTTATACCAGAAGGCGGTGGCTACTTCCTTGAACATGCTAACTTTGAACCTGCGAATCCATTGAAGACTCCTGAGCATATTGCTCCAGTTTGGTATTTCACGCCATTTTACACTGTACTACGTGCCGTTCCTGATCCTTGGTATGGAACTTTAGCTATGTTTGGCGCAATTGCGGTATTATTTATCCTCCCTTGGTTAGATAAGAACCCAATTAAATCGATTCGTTATAGAAACACAGCACATAAGCTTAATATTATCTGGTTTGCTGTTTTCTTCTTGGTCTTAGGTTATTTAGGTGTAATGCCTGTGACGGATTTTTTCCGTGAATTAGGGACACGTTCAACACAAATCTACTTCTTATTCTTCTTAGTGACAATCGCACATAGTCGTCCACATCAAAGAGCCATGTATCTGGTTTGGTTTGTTGTTTTGCTTGGATTAGTCTTCTTGACAGATTGGTTGCGTTGGGATGAAAGCTTTACAGGTCCGATGCGTCATTATTTCTGGTTAATGTTATCGCTACCGGTGACTTATTTAGCATCTACTTTGTTATTACCCCTATTGGTATCACGCTGTAATGCAGAGAAGAAAGTTCCTATGAGGGTAACAGGATGAAGGAGCATATAATGAAACTATCTATGATTAAAATGCTTTTGGCAGGCATTATGGCAATGTTTATCGCTATTGTTCCTACCGCAAATGCTAATAGTGGCGGTGTTTATTTAGAACCTGCTAATGCTAATGTTCACGACAAGACGAGTCTTTTACGTGGTGCAAAATACTTTGCTAACTATTGTCAAGGTTGTCATTCCTTAAAATTCAGTCGTTATAATCGTGTTGCTGCGGATGCAGGTGTTAGTGATGAGCAAATTAAGGCGATTATTTTTACTCGTGATGAAGACGATAAGCCTACTAAAACGGGAGCATTAATGGAAAATGCCATTCCTACTAAAGATGCTGCAAAATGGTTCGGTACTGCGCCACCTGATTTATCCTTAGTGGGTCGTTCACGTGGTCCCGATTGGATTTATAATTATCTAAAAAGTTTCCATACAGATGATTCGCGTCCTTTTGGAGTCAATAATTTGGTTTTTAAGAGTGTCGGTATGCCGAATGTACTCGCTACTTTACAAGGTCAGCAAGATCCTGTTTATCGCTATGATATAATGCACCATGGACACGCTGAGAAATCATTTACTTCAGAAGAAGCCGCTAAAAAGGCGTTAGAAGAAGAGCTTACCTTTGATGTGGTAAAATTAGGTCTTATGGGTAAAGAGCTTGTTGGACACTATCAGACAAAAAAGGAAGCGGTAGATTTTGTTGCCTCAAAAACAAGCTATAACGTAGTGCTGAACAAAGCAAAGATTTCTTCTTTTGCTACAAAAGCAGAAGCGGATGATTATGTGAAAGCTAATCCAGTTGATAATAGCAATTATAAAGTCGTTCCGAAAAGTGCCTACTCCATTGTTGAATCACATGAAATCGCTAAAGTGATTGATCATTTAGAGTTGGTTAAAGCTGGCAAGCAATCAGCACCTGAGTTTGATCGTACTGTTCATGATTTAACAAACTACCTTACTTATATTAGTGAACCTGCTCAATTACACCGCACTATGTACGGTATCTTTACCTTACTATTCTTGTTCGTATTCTTTATATTTGCCTATATGTTGAAGAAAGAGTACTGGAAAGATGTTCATTAAGGATGGACTGATATAGACACTTTGCACTGCTCAATGTACTAGTGTAGTATCCACGAGCCATTTACCTTTTAGGTAGATGGCTTTTTTAGTTTTGGGAGATTTTAAATGAGTTCAGTTGCCAATCGTCGTTCTGTTATGACGCTATTTACTTTGCCAGATTGTATTGATTGTCATCGAGTACGTGTTGTGCTGGCAGAAAAAGATATTTCGGTTGATATTATTGAGATAGACCCAGTGGATATGCCTGATGACCTTGCTCAATTAAATCCTTATAATACCGCACCCACGTTGATTGACCGTGATTTAGTGCTTTATGATGCACGTGTTATTATGGAATATCTTGACGAGCGTTTCCCGCATCCTCCTCTTATGCCCGTTGATCCTGTCAATCGTGCTCACTCTCGTTTAGCTTTATTTCGTGTTGAGAGAGATTGGTACACCTTAGCAGAAGAGCTAGAAAGTGGTGATGAAAAACGCATGAACAGTGCACGTATAGAATTACGTAGTAGTGTTATTTCTGCTTCTGAAGTATTCGAGATTAAGCCTTTCTTCCTTAGTAATGATTTTACTTTAGTTGATTGTACTATTGCCCCAGTTTTATGGCGTTTACCTCGTTATCGTATTGATTTACCTGCATCTAAAGCCAAGCCTGTAATGGATTATATGGATCGAATTTTTTCAAGAGATATGTTTCAAAATGCCTTATCTGATGCCGAGAAAGCAATAAGACCATGATGACTTCAAACCGTCCCTATTTGGTTAAAGCTATTTATGAATGGATTCTGGATAATAATGTGACACCTCATGTTATTATTAATGCAATGGATGAGAATGTTTCGGTGCCTCAACAATACGTTGAAGATGGACAAATTATTTTAAATATCAATCCGTCCGCAGTACAAAGCTTAGTGCTTGATAATGAGTGCATTATGTTTAGTGCTCGCTTTGGTGGCAAACCGTATAATATCTATGCTCCAATGCATACTGTGCTCGCTATTTATGCAATGGAAAATGGTCAAGGCATGATGTTTAATGATGAGCAAAATGGTGGACCACCTCCAAATAATGATAATGGTGGCTCTGGCTCAGGAGGAGGAAATAAACCACCACCGCGCAAAAAACCAACATTACGTGTTGTAAAATAGTATTTCAACAATGAAAATTTCCATGATTGCTGCGATGGCGCATCAACGAGTGATTGGTAAAGATCAAAAAATGCCGTGGTATTTACCTGCTGATTTAGCTTTTTTTAAAAAAACGACACTAGATTCTCCTATTATAATGGGGCGCAAAACCTATGAATCGATTGGACGACCTTTACCTCAGCGTTTAAATATTGTCCTAACACAAAATCCTGAATTAAAAATAGCAGGTTGTGAGGTGGTTACTTCGCCTGAGCAGGCCATTAGGGTCGCCCATCAAAGCTCACCTCACAGCAAGGAAATTTTTATCACAGGTGGGGCTCATCTGTATCATTATTTTTTGCCTCAAGCAGATCGTCTCTATCTGACATTGATTGATGCCCAACTAGAAGGTGATACTTTCTTTCCTGACTATAGCAAGTATCAATGGAATCAAATAAAACGGATTGATCATCTGGCCGATGAAAAAAATAATTACCCTTACTCTTTTCTTATTCTTGATAGGAAGCCTTTATAGGAAGAACCCAAATAACAATTAAATAACAACGAGAGATTTACAGTCGTGACAACAACAATAAAAAATACACACTCATATAATCATTCTCATACGCATTCCTCCATCAGTGATGATATATCACAAACACATTTTCCTTGTGAGCAATGCGGTGCGGATCTTATTTATTCTCCTGATAAACAACAGCTTATTTGTGATTATTGTGGTTTTGAAAACGCCATTCCTGTTAGTTTTCAAGAAATCAAAGAATATGATTTTAAAACCGCATTACAGGAATTAGAACGTCTCAAACATGAGGGTAATAATGCAACGATTAGCATTATTCAATGCCCATCTTGTGCGGCAGAGTTTACGCTTGAAAATGAATTTTCAGCAGATTGTCCCTTTTGCGGAACGCCTGTTGTCACCAGTACCGAGCATATACGTTTTATCCAGCCAAAATCTCTATTACCTTTTAGAATTACAGATGAACAAGCCATTGATGCCTTTGATCAATGGGTCGGTGGCCTCTGGTTTGCCCCCTCTAAATTAAAAAAAATATCTCGACGCGATGAAAAATTAACAGGAGTTTACCTACCCTATTGGACCTATGATAGTGACACTAAAAGCCGTTATAAAGGGCAACGTGGAACGGTTTATTACGAGCGTCAGATTTATTATACCGTGGTTGATGGACGAAGAGTGCGTCAAGTGCGCTCTGTTCCTAAAATACGCTGGAGACCTGTTTCAGGGCAAGTTTCACAGTTTTTTGATGATATTTTAATTGGTGCCAGTAAAACCTTACCACGCAATATTATCGACCATTTAGAACCATGGGATTTAGAAAATCTTGTCCCATATTCCGAGGCCTATCTGAGTGGTTTTCACAGTGAACTGTATCAAGTGACCGTTGACCAAGGTTATATGCAAGCAAAAAACATTATGGATCGTCATATAGACAAGGCAATACGCGAAGATATCGGAGGGGATCAACAACGAGTATCACAGGTGAGTACAAAACATTATAATACAACCTTTAAACACCTGTTACTGCCTGTTTGGTCTGCTGCATTTAAATACCGTCATAAAACGTATCGTTATGTTATCAATGGACGCAATGGAAAAATCCACGGTGAACGCCCTTATAGTTTTATTAAAATTTTATTGGCAATCCTAATAACGCTAAGCATCTTAGGAACAGGTTTTTATTTTTTGGAAAAATCAGGGGCATTGGAACAAAGTCATATTCGCTATTAAACTACTCCACCCATGATAAAAAAGGATGAACAAATGAGCATTAGTAATGAAGCGGTTGCAAAATTAATTTTAACTGCCATGCCTGAAGCACAAGTAGAGATTACGGGCGATGGTTATAAATATGAAGCTAAAGTGATCAGTAAAAGTTTTGAAGGTTTAAATACCTTAAAAAAACATCAAATGGTTTATGCCGCGGTTAATTCAGCAATTACCTCAGGCGACCTACATGCCTTAACGATTATTGCTCTAACGCCTGATGAGGCAGTTAAGTAGATTTATTTAGAACTGTCATTTCCTTGCTAAATTAGCAGAGATTAATAGAATAATGAAAAAAAATAGCAAACAGGCGGCGTTAAGTCCTATTGATCACGAAGAATTAGCGCATCAAAGCTGGAAAATCTTTCAGATTATGGGTGAGTTTGTGAGTGGCTATGAAAAGCTAGCACGCGCACGTCCTTCTGTGAGTATTTTTGGTTCTGCGCGTACCGATAAAAACCACCCTAACTATCAATTAACAGAGAAAATTGCCAAACGTCTTTCTAATGAGGGATTTTCAATTATTAGTGGAGGTGGTCCTGGTATTATGGAAGCTGCCAATAAAGGGGCGCAAGCAGGAGCATCTGCTAGTATTGGAGTTAATATTCAATTACCACATGAGCAAAGATCAAATCAATATCAGGATATTTCACTGTATTTTCGTCATTTTTTCTCACGCAAGGTAATGTTTGTTAAATATGCATCCGCCTATGTGGTAATGCCAGGTGGTTTTGGCACTTTGGATGAATTAGCAGAAATCCTCACCTTAATTCAGACAGGAAAGACCCGTCGTATACCGATTGTGCTAGTGGGTTCAGATTTTTGGCAAGGTCTAGTTAATTGGTTTAAAAATACCCTTGTGAAAGAAGGTGTTATTTCAGACCATGACCCTGACTTATTTACGGTTGTTGATGATGCGGATCATGCTGTTGAATATATTTTGAAGTATCAAACAGATATAACTGAACCACTTTCAGAACAAGAACAAAAGACCATGATGGAAATTTAGATGTCGGTTTATACTACAGTAAGCAAGGCAGAATTGGAGCATTTTTTGCTTCAATATAATATCGGTGAATTAGTCGATTTTAATGGGATTACAGCAGGGATGGAGAATACCAACTACTTCCTCAATACTACCCAAGGTCGCTATGTTCTTACCCTTTATGAAAGCTATAGCAAAGAAGAACTGCCCTATTTTCTTGGATTAATGCAACATCTATCAGCGAATAAGGTAGAAACAATCAAACCCGTTGCGAATAAAAAAGGGGAGTTACTTCAAGAGCTATGCGCTAAACCTGCTGCTATTATTGAGCGTTTACAAGGTGATGCCTTAAAGCAATCAGAGGTAAGCGTTGAACATTGTCGTTTAATAGGCAATGCCTTGGCACGCTTTCATTTAGCGGGGAAATCTTACTCTCCTCGGCGTAATAATGAAGATCGCTGTTATTATTTATCTCTTAAAATAATAGAGCCATTATTATCGGCCTTATCAAATGAGGATCAGCAACTTCTCAAACAAGAGCTAGATTTTCATCAAACTATAAAATGGGATCAATTACCTTCAGGTATCACCCATTCAGACTTATTCTGTGATAATGCCATCTTTTATAAGATTAATAATAAACCCGTACTCAGTGGTATTATTGATCTATATCTCTCTTGTTATGATGCTTTTATTTATGATCTCGCCATTATTGCCAATGATTGGTGCTTCGATTCCAATTATCATTTAGATCAAGAACGCTATTTAGCCGTTTTATCCGCTTATGATCAAATACGCCCATTAGAGCGCATTGAAAAACAAGCATGGGTTAGTATGTTACGCAGTGCCGCGCTACGTTTTTGGATTTCGCGCCTAGATAATAAGCTTAACCCACCTGAAGGTGAAATGGTTCTATGTAAAAGCCCTGATGAATATAAACGCAAGCTTCAAGCTTGTTTGCAAGATCAAGAAGAGATTATGCGAGTTATTAACTCATCTTTTTAGAAAATTTCCTTTCTTAAGCAATACGGAACACCCCATGCACACACTAGACGCACGCCGCTTACTTTGCCCAATGCCCGTTATTCGGGTACAACAAATGATAGAAACACTGCAAGCAGGTGATCAAATTAAGGCGATTTGTACTGATCCCGGTGCCATGCATGATATTCCCGCATGGGCAAAGGTGCATGGACATAAAACAATAGAAATTTGCCAACAAGATTATGAATATATTATTGTCATAGAAATTAGCACAGTTTGATATTTACACCAAAATTACTAAAATAACAAAAAAACCAAAATGGAGTTACGATGTGGAAGTCAACGGGATGGATAGCAAAGAAAGAGCATGTTACCAACGAAACGATTCAGAATTG
>JALVEA010000421.1 GCA_027008665.1 Thiotrichaceae bacterium
CAGGCACAGAGAAATTTGCCTTTATGCCTAAAGAATTACTAAAAAATATTGAAACACAATATTTAGATAATGAAACGGGTGGACATCGCTATGGTATCGATGGACAAATCAGTCTTTGGCATGATGATCTTGATCATAATGGTGAAGTGAATGGAGCAGAAAAAGTCTATCTTTATTTCGGTTTACGCCGTGGTGGTCGTAGTTATTATGCCCTTGATGTTACCAGTATCAATACACCAATACTGCAATGGAAGATTGATGCCCAAACAGATTCTGATTTTTCTAATTTAGGCTATACATGGTCTAAAGCCTATCTTTCGGGTATTCGTCAAGAAGTAGATGACCCTCAAAATTCAGGTCAAACCATTAAGCAAGTGCAGAAAGTTATGATCTTTAGTGGTGGTTATGACAATAATCAAGATGATGAAACAAAAATCACTCAAAATGTAACTGCAACTTATGGTAATGATATTTTTATTGTCGATGCAAAAACAGGTAGTCGCCTATGGTCATTACAATCATCAGGTATCGAAGGAGCAACTGCATTAAATCACAGTATTCCAGGAGGGTTGCGTATTTTAGACCTTAATCGCAATGGTGCGATTGACCGTATCTATTTTGCAGACACTGGCGGTAATATTTGGCGCTTAGAATTAAATGAAGAACTCAATGAAAGCAATACGAATCGCTCTAAACTGATTAAACTGGCTTCATTTGGAGGAACAGGAGTCAATGCCAGAAAATTTTATACCGAACCTGATGTTTCAATGTTCAAACATAAGGGAAAATCGGTATTAGCCCTTAGTATTGGTAGTGGTTATCGCTCCCATCCGATGAGTACAGATATTAAAGACTATTTTTTCACCATATTAGATTATTCAACTTTTAAAAGAATTGATACCGATACCTTCACGACAGTGCAATTAAACAATACTGATATGGCGAAAATAACCTTATCGGTGGATACAGATGGCGTAAAATCTCTAAATTATGGTGCATTAGCGAGTGAAAATTTATTAGCAGCAGGTAAAAAAGGGTGGTATCTGGATTTTGCCAGTGCAGGAGAAAAAGTACTCGCCGATGCAATCACCGTTGATGGTGTGATTTCCTTTACCTCCTTTGTTCCACAGGCAAACCCAAGCAGCGTTGGGACTGTTGTTGATCTTTGTACTGCACCTGCTACACAGGGACGCTTATATTCAATGAATCTATTAACCGCAAAACCTTCCTATGATTTAGACTGGAGTGGTGGCGACCCTGATGTGAATGATGTCTTTGTTGCTGTTTCTGCCGATGAAATACCAGGTGCGCCGCAACGTGTTTTCAACCCCTTTAAATGCGCTAATGGACAATGCGAACATACCGTTGATATACGTGTTGGTAAAAAATTACTACAAGCATCCTCCTATGATCGGGGCTATTTAGAACCTGTTTATTGGACTGATCCAAGTAAGGCGCAAGATTAAGCCTAACCCCGCCCTCTATAGGGCGGTACATTCTGCTCAGGGATCCATACGCCTGTGGGGATTTCTCCATAGGAAAAAAAGACATCAATCGGCATCCCTCCGCGTGGATACCAATAACCGCCAATACGAAGCCATTTCGGTTCAATTTCCTTAATCAATCTGCGTGCAATGCTAACGGTGCAATCCTCATGGAAAGCGCCGTGATTACGATAAGAACCAAGATAAAGTTTCAATGATTTGCTCTCTACTAATTGACGATCAGGAATATAATCAATCATTAAATGTGCAAAATCAGGTTG
>JALVEA010000422.1 GCA_027008665.1 Thiotrichaceae bacterium
CACGGCGATAATACTAAATAATGAGGTATCTTTAATTAAGATAGCGGTTTGGCCAATTAAAGGCGCGATAACATTAGAGATTGCTTGCGGTAAAACAATATGTAATAGGCTTTGAAAAGGACTAAACCCCATTGACAGCGCACCTTCTTTTTGTCCTTTATCCACCGACTCAATACCTGCACGAATAATCTCTGCCATAAAAGGAGTCGTATGGATGGTTAGCGCAATAATGGCGGTTGATGTTTCATCAAAGAAATTGCCAATAGGGAGCAAGGCGGGAAGCCCATAATAGACAAGGTAAATCTGGATAAGAAGGGGGGTAGAGCGTATAACTTGAATATAAGTTGCAGCAGTGCGCCAAATAATGCCGATAGACGACATTCGCATGACTGCCACAAAAACACCAAAAAACAGCGAAAGGATAAGACAGACTAATGAAAGCCAAAGCGTTGCAATAATACCTTCAACAAAAATATCAAGATATTGCCCAACAATACGGAAATTATAAAAATCAAGCAACCAAGACATAACTCGCCATTGTAGAAGGTCTATAAGTATTATTTATTATCCGCTTCCCATGCGGTTGAGTTCCACCAGTAATCTAGTTTTTGCTTTAAACGACCATCATAACGAATCAAGCGCATATAGTTATTGAGTGCAAAAAGAAGATGGGTCGAGTCTGGACGGACAGCAAAACCAAGGGGTTCTTTAGTCAATACGCCATCTAGCACCACTAATTTATCGTTAGCACTAATAAAGGAGGAGATATTTGCTTTATCTGAAATACCTGCATCAACACGTCCTGCGGTAACGGCTTGAACCGTTTGTGCAGTGCCACCTGCATATTCTTTAAGTTTAGCTAAAGGCAGTAATTTTTTTGCTGCGGTTGCAAAGCTAGAGGCTTGTGTTGCACCAACGGAAGTTTTTGCATTATTAATATCTTTCCAAGAGGAATAGCCTTTGCTTTTCAGTGCAAAAACAATGCTTTCAGAGAAAAACACAGGCTCGGTAAAAAGGATTTGCATGTGACGCTTTGCTGTAGGGGTCATATCTGCGGCAATAAAATCAGCTTTTCCGGAGAGCAATGCAGGGATAAGACCTTTCCAGTCATAATCTTGAATTACTAATTCAACCCCCATATCCTCGGCTAACATACGCGCTAGTTCAATCGCTAAACCTGTGCGTTTGCCTTTTTTGTTCACAAAACTAACAGGAGGTCCTTGTGTCTGCACTGCAATAGTGAGTTTTCCTGATTTTACAATTTTTTCCATGGTCGATTCTGCATTCGCAGTAGTCGCAAATATTGCCATTAGTAGTGCAAGAAAAAAGGTTGAAAAGAGTCGCTTAAATAAAATCATTTGTTTTCCTCTAAAGTATTTGATTTAAAAATTGAATCGTTCTTTTATTTTGTGGTTGATCAAAAAATTGTTGGGGGTTAGCTTGTTCTACTATTTGTCCTTGATCCATAAAAATAACGCGATCTGCTACCTCACGCGCAAATCCCATTTCATGCGTCACTACAACCATGGTCATTCCCTCCTGTGCTAATTGTTTCATTAACTGCAATACGCCTCCCACTGTTTCGGGATCAAGGGCAGAGGTTGCCTCATCAAACAGCATAATTTTAGGATGCATCGCCAAAGAACGAGCGATAGCAATGCGTTGCTGTTGTCCACCTGATAACTGATTAGGATAGCTATTTGCTTTATCAGGTATGCCTACCTTATTTAATAAATTATGCGCTATCTCTTTCGCTTCCTGT
>JALVEA010000423.1 GCA_027008665.1 Thiotrichaceae bacterium
AATTTAGAAATTCTATTTCCATAGTATTGAAGTTTCTTTCTTGCGTCACCAAATGGGGATTTGGTAACGAGAGAATGGATATCTTCCTATTTGACTTGTAAGGTAAGTGATGAACCATTAAGTTGTTTAAATTTGTAGAATAAGGATTTGGTATCGCTATTAGTAATACCAATGCATCCTTTTGTACCAGGAACATTTCCATCAGGATGAATACCAAGATTTCCTTTTCCAAGCCATAGAAACCAATGAAATCCCTTTCCATCTCTGTATGCTCTATGCGAATATTTTTTATTATGCGGTACTCCTTTTTTTAGCTTCAATAATCATCGTATTTTTCTGTGAACGAATAAGATTTCCTACTTAGTCTGTGATATTTTTTTTTGTGCCACTATAATTTTTTTAATTAAAGAATCATCTTTTTGAATAGCACGCAGATTTCTTAATAGTGCTTCTGATAAATCTCTCTTTCTTTTACGCATTTTAGCCTCACATGTATACTTGTAATAAATGAGATATTGTGTGTATAAATGCTTATCATGATCTCCAAATAGACCATGAGTTAGCTTCCAAATCCAAGGCGTCTTATTTTGCACTCGCTTCATAGTAATCTTTTTTCTAATAGCAATATCTATTTTTTGTTGTATTAATTCTGCTTCAGCATCCATATATGACATGCTTGAAGCATATACTACCCCTAAAATGCTAACCGCTGTTCCTTTTGTCTTCGTCAAACCAAGAGTGAGTGTATTTATAGCAACGGTTTGCGTAAGACTAATAAAATCATTAGTACTAAACTTTCTTTGAGAGAGCATAGCTTTGCTAAATGCGGCACCTATAGGTACGACCACTCCAGAAACTAGGTTTGCAGCAATCTCAGGGTTTTTTGCAATTAAAGCAGAGAGACTCACACCTGCCCTGGCCAGACGTGATGAAACTCCTGCAGCACGCATACTGAGTCCACCTGCCCCAGCGATACGTGATGAAACTCCTGCTAGACCCTTACTTACTTTTGAGACGGATGATGCTATTTTTGCACCTACTGCTGCGCTTCCAAAACCCATTGTTACTAGTGTAATAATTCCATTTTCTGCAATAGCATTTACAAGTTTTTGAGCTTTTGCAAATCCAAGAATTTTCTTTATCTCAGTGTCTGCATCAATCCACATCCTTTGACAACCCAAAATTATTGAAGTTTGTTGACTAATATCCCGACTTATTCGTTTAATCTCTTTATCCAGTTGCTTGCGAAATAAACTAATCTCTTTAGGATCAATTGGTATTGTTCCAGTGATATGTGTAGTAGGAAGGCGTATGGTCGATAATGTGGCACCATATTGGTTTAAAACAGATCGTGTGTTTTCCCCCACAATGCCATCAACTTTTAATGATTTCCCATCCTTTTTTTTATTGAGTCGTTGAAATGATTTAACCGCTTTATAGGTTTTAGAACCAAAAATACCATCAACTTTTAATTTACCATCGGGTAATTTATTACTAGGAACACGGCTATTAAGAATCGTTTGTAAGGTTTCAACTTGAGATCCTTTACTTCCCCAACGAAGGGTTTGCGTGATTGTTGCCATATCTATTCCTTATTATTCAATATTTTTAACTTTCTGTTAAAAGACCTTTTAAAATAGCTAATATATCCCGTGTATCCTCTGGAAAACGGAAGCTATGTATATCACGTTGAATACATTTTTTCTTACGATCTAATTGTGCAAAGCGCCAACTTTCTCCAATGGTTATTGCACCATATAG